>JAYOXJ010000106.1:0-10391 GCA_038152725.1 Rhodospirillaceae bacterium | reverse complement strand
GCTGGTCTCCGCCATGGCGCGCTGGGAGGCGGCCATCGATTTCTCGGAAGAGGAACTGCCCGAGGGGCTCGAGGCGGAAGTCGCCGCCGAGGCGGCGTCGCTGGCCGGCGATATCCGCGCCGCGCTTTTGGATCAAGGCCGAGGGGAGTGGCTCCGGGACGGCATCGAGGTCGCCATCGTCGGCCCGCCCAACGCCGGCAAGTCGAGCTTGCTCAACCGCATCGCCAGGCGTGACGCGGCGATCGTCTCGGCGACCGCCGGGACAACGCGGGACGTCATCGAAGTGCACGCCGAGTTGGGCGGCTATCCTGTCATCCTGGCCGATACCGCGGGGCTCCGCGAGGCCGCCGACGAGATCGAGCGCGAAGGGGTGCGCCGGGCGCTGGAGCGCGCCGGCCGGGCCGATCTCCGCCTGGTGGTGCTGGACGCGACGGCCTGGCCCGAGATCGACGGCGGCACCCGCGCCCAGATCGATCATGAGGCCGTGGTCGCGCTCAACAAGGCCGATCTGTTACAGGGGGTCCCCGAGGAGGTCTCCGGGATTTCCGCGCTGCCGGTCTCGGCCAAGACGGGGGCCGGGGTCGATGCGCTGCTGGATTCCGTGGAGGCCCGGGTCGCGGCGCTGTTCGAAGGGACCGAGGCCCCGGTGGTGACCCGTGCCCGGCACAGGGAAGCACTGGCGGCGGCACTCGCCGCCTTGGACCGGTTCGGCACGGCGGAGGCCCGGCTGGCGCGGCCGGAACTGGCCGCGGAGGAACTGCGGCTCGCCGCCCGGTCGCTCGGCCGGGTCACCGGCGCGGTCGATGTCGAGGACCTGCTCGACGTCAACTTCGCCGAGTTCTGCATCGGCAAATAAACTGGAAAACGGCGGTTTTCCGCGCCTTCACGCTGAATGTTTCACGTGAAACAATGCGCCCCGGCGGGTGCCGCTTGTGGATATGTTTCACGTGAAACAATTGCCCGAAAGCGCCCGCAAACCGCCCGGAAACGGCCGTGGGCCAACGCTTCGTTGACTTCCGAACAGGCCGCACCTACATTCCGCCGCATGTCGAAAACCGAGCGGAAATACGACGTCATCGTCATCGGCGGCGGCCACGCCGGCGCGGAAGCGGCCGCGGCCGCGGCGCGCATGGGCGCGGCGACGCTATTGTTGACTCACCGAATCGATACGCTCGGCGAAATGTCCTGCAACCCGGCCATCGGCGGCCTCGCCAAGGGCCAGCTGGTGCGCGAGGTCGATGCGCTCGACGGCCTGATGGGCCGCGCCATCGACCGCGCCGGCATTCAGTTCCGCATGCTCAACCGCTCCAAGGGGCCGGCGGTCTGGGGCCCGCGCGCCCAGGCCGACCGCAAGCTCTACCGCAACGCCATCCAGGCGTTGCTGGCCGAACAGCTCGACCTCGAGATCGCCGCCGACCCGGTCGACGACCTGATCCTGGATCGGACCGGGGGGCGCGTCATCGGTGTCCGCACCCAGTCGGGCCGCGAGATCATGGCCGGCGCCGTGGTGGTCACCACCGGCACCTTCCTGCGCGGCCTGATCCACGTCGGTGAGGCGCAGATCCCTGCCGGCCGTGTCGGCGAGGACCCGGCGATCGGCCTCGCCTATACCTTCCGGCGCCTAGGCTTCCGCCTGGGAAGGCTCAAGACCGGCACGCCGCCCCGCTTGGATGGCCGCACCATCCGTTGGGACGGCCTCGAGGCGCAGCCCGGCGACGACCCGCCGGAGCCGTTCTCGTACCTGACCGAGCGCATCGAAGTGCCGCAGATCGCCTGCCATATCACCGGCACGACGCCGGCGACGCACAGGCTGATTGCCGATAACCTCGGCCGCTCGGCGATGTATTCCGGACGCATCGAGGGCACCGGGCCGCGCTACTGCCCGTCGATCGAGGACAAGGTGGTGCGCTTCGGCGACCGTGAGCGCCATCAGATCTTCCTCGAGCCCGAAGGCCTCGACGACCCGACGGTCTATCCCAACGGCATTTCGACCTCGCTGCCGAAGGACGTGCAGCTTGAAATCCTGAAGACCATCCCCGGCTTGGAAGCGGCGGCGATGATCCGGCCCGGCTACGCCATCGAATACGATTTCGTCGATCCGCGCGAACTCAAACCGACACTCGAGACCAAGCGCGCACCGGGACTGTTCCTGGCCGGTCAGATCAACGGCACCACCGGCTACGAGGAGGCCGCCGCGCAGGGCCTGCTCGCCGGCATCAACGCGGCGCTGATGGCGGCCGGCGGCCGGCCGTTCACGCTCGACCGCGCCGATGCCTATATCGGCGTCCTGGTCGACGACCTGACCACGCTCGGTACCGAAGAGCCCTACCGCATGTTCACGTCGCGCGCCGAGTACCGGCTGCGGCTCCGCGCCGACAACGCCGACCAGCGCCTGACCGAAAAGGGCATCGCGGCGGGCTGCGTCCGGCCGGCGCGGGAAACCGCTTACCGGGCGCGGATGGCGGCGCTGGCCCAGGCACGGTCAGCGCTCACTGGCGTCGAGCTGTCGCCCAACCGCCTGGCCGAGGCCGGCTTCGACATCAAGCTCGACGGCGTCAAGCGCAACGCCCTCCAAATGCTCGCCTATGCCGATGTCGACATCGCCAGGCTCGCCGGTCTGTGGCCCGAGCTCGCCGGCATGGACCCCAAGATCGCGCGGCAGATGAAGATCGAGGCGACCTACGAAAGCTACATCGAGCGCCAGGACGCCGACGTCGCCGCACTAAGGCGCGACGCCGGGCTCGCCATTCCGGAAGGCTTCGACTACGACGCCATCCCCGGCCTGTCGGCGGAAGTGCGGCTCAAGCTGACCCGCGTGCAGCCCACCAGCCTGGGCCAGGCAGCGCGCATTTCCGGCATCACGCCGGCGGCGATCACGGTGCTGCTGGCCCATATCCGGCGTCGTGAGATCGCCGCCGAACGTCTCTCTGCCTGAGCCGGCGGCTTGGCGAGGGGCGCCACGGAAGACTCGCAACGGCGGAATCGTTGATGAATTACGCAACCGAATCGAACCCGGCCATGCGCAAGCGCCAGACCGAACCCTTGAGCCCCGAAGCGTTCCAGCGCGAGACCGGCATGTCGGACGCCGGGCTGGCGCGCTTTCGCACCTATCTCGCAGATCTGGAGCGCTGGCAAAAGCGCATCAACTTGGTCGGACCGGCGACGCTCAAGGACCCGTGGCGCCGCCACTTCCTCGACAGCGCGCAGCTCGCGCACCTGCTGCCACCCGACACCGCCACGCTGATCGACGTCGGCAGCGGCGCCGGTTTTCCAGGCTTGGTGCTGGCGCTCATGCAGTTGGAGCGGCCGGCGCCAGCCCAATGCCGCGTCCTACTCATCGAAAGCGACCAGCGAAAAGCCATTTTCCTGCGTGAAATCATACGGTTAACGGGCGCACCTGCAGCTTTGCACGAAGGCCGGGCCGAGGCCTATGCGGGGGAAAAGGCGGACGTGCTGACGGCGCGCGCCTGCGCCCCGCTGACGCGTCTTTTGGCGCTGACGCAGCCGCTCGGCAAAGCCGGCGCAACATATCTCTTTCCCAAGGGCGCGGACGCCGCTGACGAATTGACGGCGGCCGGCAAAGACTGGAAAATGCAACTCCGCCAACACCGGAGCGCCACCGATCCCAATGGCGCGATCCTGGAGATTACCGATCTTGCCAGACGCGATGATGCATGAGCCGATCCTGCCGCGCGGCCGCGGCACGCGCATACTTGCGGTCGCCAATCAAAAGGGCGGCGTCGGCAAGACCACGACCGCGATCAACCTGGGCACCGCCCTGGCGGCAATAGAGCAACAAGTATTAATCGTTGATCTTGATCCGCAAGGAAACGCCAGCACCGGTCTGGGCATCGAACCTGGCAATCGTAAGATCAATTCTTATAGTTTACTTATCGAAGACTCACCGCTTTTGGACGTTGTTCAAGCCACGAGCATCCCAAAACTCGATATTGTGCCCTCAGGAACCGATCTTTACGGTGCAGAGATTGAGCTTGTTGATTTCGAGCGCCGCGAATACAGACTCAAAGATGCTCTTATTCATGCAATCGGCGCCTATGACTATGTTTTGATCGATTGCCCGCCGGCGCTCGGCCTCCTGACCATAAACGCCTTGACTGCGGCGCAGGCCGTCCTGGTGCCGCTGCAATGCGAGTTCTATGCCCTGGAAGGCATCAGCCAATTGGTCAAGACGGTCGATCACGTTCGCGCCGCATTCAATCCAGGGCTGACGATCCAAGGGATTGTGCTGACCATGTACGATCAGCGCAACAATCTATCGGCCGCCGTCGCCGAAGATGTGCGCGGCTATTTCGGCGACAAGGTCTACGACACGGTGATCCCGCGCAACGTGCGCGTTTCCGAAGCGCCGTCGCACGGCGTGCCGGTACTGATCTACGACATGCAATGCGCCGGCGCGAAGGCCTACCTGCAGCTCGCCGGCGAAATCATCCACCGTGAACGGGAGCAAGCGCCATGAACGCGGCCGACCCCAAGAAACGCAAAAACCTCGGACGCGGGCTGTCGGCCCTGCTCGGCGACCGCACCCAGGTGGAGCCCGCCGCCACCCAGCCCGGCGGCATGAAGACCTTCGCCATCGGCGATCTGCACCCCTGCAAGTTTCAGCCGCGCCGGCGTTTCGCCGAAGACGCACTCAAGGAACTGGCGCAGTCGCTGCGGGAAAAAGGCGTCGTGCAGCCCCTGGTGTTGCGCCCCGATCCGGCGCGCGCCGGTACGTACGAGATCATCTGCGGCGAACGCCGCTGGCGTGCCGCGCAGATCGCGCAGTTACACGAAGTGCCGGCGGTGATGCGCGATTTCACCGACGCCGAGGCGCTGGAGATCGCGCTGGTCGAAAACCTGCAGCGCGAGGACCTGACGCCGCTCGAGGAGGCCGACGCCTACCAGCGCCTGAAGGATGAATTCGGCCATACCCAGGAAGCGCTCGCCGACGGCATCGGCAAGAGCCGCAGCCACGTCGCCAACATGCTCCGCCTGCTCGGCCTGCCCGAAGCGGTCAAGGCGATGCTCGGCGACGGGCGCCTGAGCGCCGGTCACGCACGCGCGCTCTTGGTTGCCGACGCGCCGGCCGAACTCGCCGAAATCGTCGTCGCCAAGGGCCTCAACGTCCGCGAGACCGAGGCGTTGGTGAAAAAGCAGAAGGAACCGGCGAAGGGAAAATCGAAGCCACCGCGCCAGAAGGATGCCGACACCCTCGCCGTCGAGCGAGACCTGACGCGCGATCTCGGCCTCAAGGTCGATATCGATTACAAGGCCAAGGGCGGCACGCTGAGCGTCCAGTTCTCGACCATGGACCAGCTCGACATTCTCATCCGCATGTTGTCGCGGCACTGAGCCCAAACGAATTCCGAAACGCGGCGCCTCGCCCGATCAGCGGCCGCGACGCCCCGCCGCACCACTGACCGAAAGCGCCATGCGCTGGCAGAGCGCGGCGTGCGGTAGGCCTGTCGACTTGCATTCGATCTCGAGCCGCACCAGCGCGTCCTGCACCCGCAGCAGATCGGCCATCGACCAGTTCGAAATTTGCTGCATGAAGCGCCCTTCGAACTTGAAGAACACGCGCGGTTGCAGTCGGCCCATCGCCGCCTTCGCCGGCTCGCCGCCATCGACGCGCACGCGCACCGTGATCAAGCGGTCGACGTGGCTGAGCAGCCGGCGTGCCAGCTGCGGCGGTGCGACCCCGTCGTCGAAGACACGCGCGACCAGTCGGTCGGCCTCGGCCCGGCGGCCGTCGAACAGCGAGAAGATGCATTCGTCGAGCATGTCGCCCATGCCGTCGCCGATGGCGGTGACGATGGTCTCGGCCGAAAGTTCGCCGCCGTCGCCGGCGAGCAGACAGAGCTTGTCGATCTCGGCGATGTTGGCGAGACGGTCCTGACCGAGCCGCGACACCAGCAGCTCAAGGGCGTCCCGATCGATGCGGATGCCCGCCGCCCGGAATTTCGAACCGGCCAATTGGGCGATGCCGCGCTCGTCATCGAGATAACAGCCGGCGGCGACGGCCTCGCCGCTTTTTTCGAACAGCACGCGCAACTTCGAGCGCGGCGTCAGATCGCCCGCTTCGACGACGACGAAATTGCCCGCCTTGTCGGCAGACAGCACGGCGGCGAGAGTGTCCGTGAGCGCATCGGCCGCCTCGCGCACCCAGACCACCTTGTCGCCGCCGAACATGGAGAAGGAAAATACCTCGTCCGAAAGCATCGCCGGGTTGGCGCTGCGCGCCGCCTGGTCGCAGACCGTGACGGAGAAGGGATCGTCGAGCTTGCCGCCGCTGAAATGCGTCACCACGCTGCGTGCACGTTCGCGGACCAGACCTTCGTTGGGACCATAAAACAGAACGGCGCGATGGTTCTTGTCCGGCGATGCGACCCAGCGGTCGAGGGCGGCACCGGTGAGCTTGGCCACCTCAGCCCCCCGCTTTGCCGGACCGATTGAAGTAGTTGCCGAGCCGCAACTTGATATCCTGACTGAGTTCCCGCACTGCACGATCGCGCGCTTCCTTTTCCGCCAGCGAGGTGGCGAGCTCGGAATCGAGAATATTGTAGCTGACCGTGACCAGGCTGGTGCCATGATGAAGCTGCTTGCCGCTACGGACGTCGTACAGTGTGTACGCGCCGGACATGCTCAAGTTTGCCCGCGTCGCGAACGCGCTTTTGCGCACCGCCAGCGACGACGTATTGCTGGTCAATTCCGTTCGCAGCCGATAGGAAAAACTCACCGGTCCATGACTGCCGTAGAACAAGCGCAAGAGTTCGTTCCGGAAAATCTGACCTTCGCGGTCTTTGGTCGCATCGATCTCGACCCGCAGGAACTCCGCTCCCGCGGAGCCGCTGTCAAAGTTGCCGTACAACGGCTGGAAGCCGCAGCCGACGAGCAGGCTGCAAAACAGCAGCGCGGCGAACAGTCTAGACGACAATGTTGACGACCTTGTTGGGGACAACGATCACCTTCCGGGCGGGCTTTCCGGCCATGGCGGCGACGACGGCCTCGATCATGAGCGCCTGTTCCTCGGCCACCGCGCGGTCGCAATCTTTGGCGACATCGATGGTACCGCGAAGCTTGCCGTTGACCTGTACCGCCATGGTCACCGTATCTTGCACCAAATGCGCGGGGTCCGCCACCGGCCACGGCTGATCGGCAGCGAAACCATCGTGGCCGAGAACCTCCCACATTTCCTCCGCCAGATGCGGCATCATCGGTTGAACTAGCAATACCGCCGCCTCCAGCGCCTGGCGATAGGCCAGCGCGCCGACGCCGGCCGGCTTCTCCAGGGCATTGGTGAGTTCGCGGATGCGTGCCACCGCCTTGTTGAAGTGGAACTTGTCGAGATCGCCGGTGACGCCGGCGATGGTCCGGTGCAGCAATCCGATCATAGCCGCGTCACCCTCGCCGTTGTCGGCGGCGGGAATCTCCTGGGCAAGTCGCCACAGCCGGTTGACGTAACGCCACGCACCCTCGACACCGGCCTCGGTCCAATCGAGGTCACGGTCGGGCGGGCTGTCGGACAGCATGAAGAGCCGCGCGGTATCGGCGCCGTAGGTGCCGATGATCTCCTCCGGATCGACGACGTTCTTTTTCGATTTGCTCATCTTCTCGGAGCGGCCCATGGTCACCGCTTTGCCGCTCGACCTGTGGGTAAGCGCGCCGCCTTCGCCGCTGACCACGTCGGTCGGGAACAGCCACTTGCCGACGTCGTCCTTGTAGGTGGCGTGGCAGACCATGCCCTGCGTCAGCAGCCCGGCAAAGGGTTCCGAGATATCGAGATAGCCGCACTTGCGGAGCGCGCGGGTGAAAATGCGCGAATAGAGAAGATGCAGCACGGCGTGTTCGATGCCGCCGATGTACTGGTCGACCGGCAGCCAGTAGTCGGCGGCCGCCTTGGTGAAGCCCTTGCCGGTTTCCTGCGGTGAGGCGAAGCGGGCGAAGTACCACGACGATTCGACGAAGGTGTCGAAGGTGTCGGTCTCGCGCCTGGCGGCGGCGCCGCATTTCGGGCAATCGACGTGTTTCCAGGTCGGGTGACGATCCAGCGGATTGCCGGCCTTGCCCAGCTCGATGTCTTCCGGCAGCGTCACCGGCAACCGGTCGAGCGGCACGGGCACCACACCGCAATCATCGCAGTGGATGATCGGGATTGGGCAGCCCCAATAGCGCTGCCGCGACACGCCCCAATCGCGAAGGCGGTAGTTGATGGCGCGTTCGCCGACGCCCATCTTGACCAGCCGGTCGATCACCGTGGCGATGGCGCCGCCGACATCGAGGCCGTCGAGGAACTCGGAATTCATCAAGGTGCCGTCGCCGACGAAGGCGACGTCGCCGATCTCGACGCTGGCCGCGTCGGTGCCCTTCGGGCAGACCACCGGCACCACGCGGAGATTATATTTGCGCGCGAAGTCCAGGTCGCGCTGGTCGTGCGCCGGGCAGCCGAAGATGGCGCCGGTGCCGTATTCCATGAGTACGAAGTTGGCGACGTAGATCGGCAGTTTCAGATCGGCGATGAAGGGATGGCGGATCTTGAGGCCGGTGTCGAAGCCCTTCTTTTCGGCGCGCTCCAGTTCGGCCTCGCTGGTGCCCATGCGATTGCACTCGGCGACGAAATCGGCAAGCGCCGCATTGCCCTTGGCCAGTTCCTGCGCCAGCGGATGGTTGGCGGCGACGGCGGCGAAAGATGCACCGAACAACGTGTCGGGGCGCGTCGTATAGACTTCGAGGCGGTCGTTGCGGCCGGGCATTTCGAAGCGCACGTAGGCGCCCTCGGAACGGCCGATCCAGTTTTCCTGCATGATGCGGACCTTGTCGGGCCAGCGCTCCAGGTTCTTCAGTTCGGCCAGCAGGTCGTCGGAAAACTCCGTGATCTTGAGAAACCACTGCGCCAGGCGGCGTTTCTCGACCGGCACGCCCGAGCGCCAGCCCTTGCCGTCGATGACCTGTTCGTTGGCGAGCACTGTGTTTTCCACCGGATCCCAGTTGACCCACGACTCCTTGCGGTAAACCAGCCCGGCATCGAGGAATTCCAGGAACATGCGCTGTTCGTGGCGGTAGTACTCGGGCTCGCAGGTCGCCACTTCGCGGCGCCAGTCGTAGGAGAGGCCCATGGACTTGAGCTGCGTGCGCATGGCGGCGATGTTCTCGCGCGTCCACTTGGCCGGATGCGTGTTGTTCTCGATGGCGGCGTTCTCGGCCGGCAGGCCGAAGGCGTCCCAGCCCATCGGGTGCAGCACGTTGAAACCCTGCGCGCGCTTGTAGCGCGCGACGACATCGCCAAGCGTGTAGTTACGCACATGCCCCATGTGGATGCGGCCCGACGGATAGGGAAACATCTCGAGCACGTAGTACTTCGGTTTGGATGGGTCCTCGGTCACCTCGAAGGTGCCGTTGGCGGCCCAGGCGTCCTGCCACTTCTTTTCGGATTTCTTCTGATTGTAGCGAGTCATTGGCGATCCAGCGCCGGCGGCTCGGCCGAACGGTCCGAGCAGAGCGGCGGCGTCTTTACTTCTTCTGTTGGACCAGCGCGGCGTTCCGCATCTGGCGGGCGCGCGTGAGGATGGCGTCCTCGATCTTGGTCTTGGTCGCGTCCGGCACGGAGGCGTCCTGCCACTGACCGGTACGCGCCAGCACCTGGCGGAACACCGAGACACGGACGCCGTCGGCGCGGAGCGTGCGGCCGAGGATGTAGATGTTGAGCTTGAAGCGCTCGTTCGGTGCCTCGGCGTTGGCGTGCCAGTCGGTAATGATGACGCCGCCGAACGGGTCGGCCGAGGTCACCGGCATGAACGAGATGGTGTCGAGCGAGGCGCGCCACAAGAAGCTGTTGACGCCGATGTCGGTGTTGTTTTCCTGCTTGTCGTCGCCGAAGAACAGTAGCCCACCCTCGCCGAAGACGGTTTTACGTTTCGTGCGGTCCTTGAAGACGTCGGTGTCGTCAGGGGTCGACTCGACATTTTCATCGCCTTCCAATGAGCCGCAGGCGGCCACGCCCAGGACGACGGCCAATACCGCCGCCATCGAGACCAGTGCGCGCAACCTCGGTAATCCAGCCATGTTCGCAGTCCGTGAGCTATCCGTTTTTCGGAGGCGTACTATAACCGATTCCTCGGATTCGCCAAGCCGCATCGGTACTTATGCCCTGTCGAAGAGGCCGATCCCGGCGATGCCGGCGACGCCCGAGTGCTTGAGTCGGCGGATATCGCTTCTTCCGATACCGCCGAGCGCCACGACAGGCAGCCGGCAGCCCAGGCAAAGCGCCGTGAAACGCACCGCGCCCAGCGCCGGGGCTTGGGGATGGCTTTTGGTCTGCAGTACCGGCGACAGCAGCACGGCGTCGACGCCGGCGGCGGCGGCTAAGGCAAGCGCGCGGGGCCCGTGCGCCGCGG
>JAYOXJ010000105.1:0-10553 GCA_038152725.1 Rhodospirillaceae bacterium | reverse complement strand
CTATCCGATCCAGGGATACTGGGTGGAAATCGGCCAGGTCTTCGAATTCCAACGCGCCAACGAAGAGTTCGACCGAATGGTCTGAAGGCACGCGCGTCATCACGTCGCAACTAGAGCTGCCAGCGGCGATACCCCCCGGGAAGCTCGGCACCGCGCCACATCCCCTTGATATCGGCGAGAACACCCCCCTCCGCCAGCAATGACGCCAGCAAACCGGCGTCCAGCGCGGCATATTCGGCGTGGCGCACCGCGCCAACCACTGCGTCGTAGCCCGAGGCATCGCTCAACGATGTAAGTAGATCGATCCCGTAGAACTGGCCGGCTTCAGCCCGGTTCGCATGTGGATCATGAACATCGACCCGATGCCCAAACTCCATGAGGCGCGACACGATATCGACCACGCGGGTATTGCGCAGGTCGGGGACGTTTTCCTTAAAAGTCAGGCCAAGAACGAGGATCCGCGCGGGCTGCGTGGCGAGCCGCCCCGCGATCTCGTCCGCGATATAGGCGCCCATGCTGTCGTTGATGCGGCGCCCGGCCAGCACAACTTCCGGATTGTGTCCGATCGATTGCGCGGCATGGGCCAGATAAAAGGGATCGACCCCGATACAGTGGCCGCCAACCAGGCCCGGCTGAAAGGGAAGGAAGTTCCACTTGGTATTGGCGGCCTCTAGGACGTCTAGCACATCGAGCCCGAGCCCGTTTAGGATCACCGCGACCTCGTTGACGAATGCCACGTTGATGTCGCGCTGCGCATTCTCGATGACCTTGGCGGCTGCGGCGGTGCGGATATTCCGGGCTTCGAAGACGTCGCCGTTGTTGACCGCGCCATACATGGCCGCTAGCTGGGCGGTCACCTCCGGGGTCTGCCCGGCGACGACCTTAGTGATCCGGTCCACGGTGTGCTCGCGATCACCCGGATTGATGCGCTCGGGCGAGTAGCCGAGGAAGAAGTCCGTGCCGCAGGCAAGGCCCGAACCGGTTTCGAGGATCGGCCCGCAGACATCCTCGGTCACACCGGGATAGACCGTGGATTCATAGACGACGATCGCGCCCTTCGAGAGGTTACGCGCGACCGTCTCGCTCGCCCCACGCACAGGTCCCAAATCCGGCGCGCTGTCGGCGTCCACCGGCGTGGGCACCGTGACGACGAAGATATCTGTCCCGGCTAACGCCACCTCATCATCGGTAAAGTCCATTTTTGTGTCGCGCAGGACTGCGCCATCGACCTCGGCCGTGCGATCTTCTCCCGACTTCAGCTCAGCAATCCGCGTCGCGTCGATGTCAAAGCCAGTGACGTCGAAATGCCGCGCTAGATGGATCGCCAACGGCAACCCAACATAGCCGAGGCCAATAACGGAAATACGGGGAGAGGCGAACATTCACTTCTGCTTTGGTGGACACCGCGAAGGAACGGCGTTACTCGCTCAAAAGGCGAAAGCGGGCGACATGCCAAGCCGTAAGGCATGCCGGCGCAGGCCCCATGGCCATGCTCTGATCAATCGGCAAAGACACCCACGTCACCCTCGAAATCGCCCAGTAATTGATGGCTTGATATTCACCGCGCCCCAAGACAGCGGCAGGCATCAACCAGAGCAAGGGTGTAAAGTCTTTGGCGCCGAATGATCGCGCGAGTCGACCCACACCTGGTCCATTGCTTTTTGTCCGAACCAAGCATCATCGGCAGCGCTGCTGCACGGCCGCGTGCCGGTGCTTGTTAGCAAGCGAAGTTTGCTGCGCCGACCTCAGGCGTTCACCGGCGAAAAGCGCCTGGAACGATGGGCCCTAAAACGCGCCGATCGCGTGCTTGGAAATTCAAGCGAAGTAATTTCCGAACTCCAGGGGATCGGTATTCCAAAGGAACGCTTGACGTTCATCCGCAACGGCATTGAACTAGGGCCGAACATGTCAGATGCCGAAAGAAACTCTCTGCGCTCCGAACTGGGCTGGCCCCCAGAACATTGCGTTCTGTTGGTGCTGGCAAACCTCATACCCTTCAAAGGGCATCTCGATATTCTGCGTGCTGCGGGCAATCCGCTGCTGTCAGGAAGGCCGCACTGGCGCGTCGCACTGGTGGGGTCAGGCGCGCAGAAATATACCGATCAACTGCGGAGCCTGGCGTCGGAGCTCGGCATCGCTGAACGCATTATATTCATGGGCCAGCGCAAAGACGGCGCGAGGCTTGCCGCGGCCAGCGACAGTCTTCTCGCCTCGCCGCATTTGCAGCAGTCCTTCGGCCAACGCAGTCAGCAATTATTCGACGCGAACTACACCATCGAAAGCTGCGTGAAAGCCTACGATTCTCTCTACCGCTGGCTCCTTAGCTTTGGCGCACAGTCAAAAGGCATGCTGCACGCGCCCACCGCCACAAACGCGGCTGTCCAATAACGTCATGTGTGGCATCGCCGGACTGATCGATCACGAGGCCGCACCTCAGGAGCTCAAGCGGCTGGCCGAAGAGATGGCTGTGCCCCTGACGCCGCGCGGCCCTGACGCCAGCGGCGTCTGGTGCGACGCCTCAGCTGGGGTCGGCCTCGCGCATCGCCGTTTGTCAATCATCGATCTGTCCTCGGCCGGCGCCCAGCCCATGGTTTCGCAATGCGGCCGCTACGTGATTGTATACAACGGCGAAATTTACAACGCCCGGGATTTACGGCAGGAAGTCGAAGCGGCCGGCCGCGTATTTCAAAGTCATTCCGATACCGAAGTCGTTCTGGAGTGTTGCGCCGCGTGGGGCGTAAAATCCGCTATCGACCGGCTGATCGGCATGTTCGCCTTTGCCTTGTGGGACCGTAAGGACCGGACCTTGACGCTGGTACGCGACCGGTTGGGCATCAAGCCGCTTTATTGGAGCCTGCAAAACGGTAGGTTCCTTTTCGCATCTGAACTCAAGGCGTTCCGAGCGCACCCAAAGTGGGCGCCGTCAATCGATCGCAACGCGGTCGCCGCCTATCTCAGGCACAATTACATCCCGGCCCCACACTCGATCTACGAAGCAGCGCAGAAACTTTCGCCTGGTTGTATGCTCCGGTTCTCTCTCAACGACGATCGCGTGACGGTCGACAGATATTGGAACCTCGAAGAGGTCTACAGGGACGGTAAGGAAGCCCCCTGGGAGGGCGACGACGAAACAGCCATCGACGACCTCGAGGCCCTGCTGAGCGATGCGGTGCGCCGGCGCATGGTTGCCGACGTACCGCTCGGCGCTTTCCTATCCGGCGGCATCGATTCCTCGACGATTGTCGCGCTTATGCAGTCTAACTCGGCTCAGGCCGTACGAACCTTTACCATCGGCTTCGAGGAGGCTGGCTATGACGAGTCTTCCCACGCAGAGGAAATAGCACGACATCTCGGCACGGATCATACGACATTGTTTGTTACGTCCAGGGAAGCACGTGAAGTCATTCCCCAACTACCCGATATTTACGACGAACCGTTTGCCGACTCCTCGCAAGTCCCCACCTACGCTATCTCGCGGCTCACCCGTGATCATGTCACCGTCGCGCTATCCGGCGACGGCGGCGACGAGTTGTTCGCCGGGTATAACCGCTATGTTCAGGCGCAGATGTTCCAGCGTCATCTGAGCCGTGTGCCCAACTTCGCCCGGTCTGCTGCGGCAAAGGGCATCAAGGCCCTCCCACCAAGTATATGGGATCGCTTTTTTGCCCTCGTGCCTAAGTCAAGCAGACCTCAGCTCGCTGGCCAAAAGATGCACAAGCTTGCCGACGCTCTGACGACGGACGGCGACGGTTTTTATCGCCGGCTGATCAGTCACTGGGCCGAACCGGACGCTCTAGTCTTCCAGGCCACAGAGCCGCGAGGCCTTGTCTGGGACGCGACTTTACCTGAACGCGTTCCCGATTTCGTCGAACGCATGAGCTTCCTCGACACGCTGACCTATTTACCTGATGATATTTTGACGAAAGTTGACCGGGCCAGTATGGCGATGTCTCTCGAGGTGCGGGTGCCGCTGTTGGATCACCGCGTTGTGGCTCATTCGTGGCGCTTGCCTCTGCACATGAAGATTCGCTCAGGCAAATCGAAGTGGTTATTACGGCAGGTTCTATACCGGCATGTTCCGGCGCCGCTGGTTGACCGGCCCAAGATGGGTTTCGGCATTCCATTGGGCGACTGGCTGCGCGGTCCCCTGCGCGAATGGGCCGGCGATCTGTTATCGCGCAACAGTATCGAGCGGTTCGGGTTGCTTGATTACGCTCCGATAGAAGCCGCTTGGAACGATCATCAAACCAACCGGCGCGATCAACAGTACCTGCTTTGGGACGTGCTGATGCTGCAGGCCTGGTTATACCGTAATGCCTACTGATGCTCGTAAACCGCGCAAACCTGCTCGTCTGCTTGTCGTCAGCCAATTGGTTGAGGAAGTTGCTGACCCAGACCGCGTGTCGCTGATCTACAACCGCGTCTATTGTCCCTCAGGGCAAGCAGCTGACGAGCGCGCCGAACAGCGACGGCGCCTGTCACTAAGCGGGGACGCACTGATACTTTTCATTGTAGCCAACCTAATTCCCTATAAGACTCATGAAGTCCTGCTCGTAGCGTTAAAAAGTGCTGCCAAACATCTGCCGGCAGGATGGCGCTTGCTGGTGATCGGCCGTGACGATGGGGTCGGCGCGCGTCTGCAGGTATTGGTCGAAGAATTTCAGCTTCAGGATAATATCCTTTTTGTGGGATCGCGGTGCGATATCAAGGCGTATCTCGCCGCAGCGGATGTCGGTAGCCTATGTTCCCACGAGGAAGGTTTCTCGAATGCGATCTTTGAGTATATGGCAGCAGGCCTGCCGGTTATTGCAACCGATGTTGGTGGCAACGCCGAAGCCGTTGTGAACGAGCAATCCGGCCTCATTGTGCCCGCCGGCGAGCCCGCTGCGCTGGGGCACGTTAGCGTCGAACTTTCGGGAGCTCCCGCCAAGCGTTGCATATTGGGGCTAGCCGGCCGACGGCGGGCCAAGCAGGAATTTTCGATGGATTCGTGTGTGGCGAGTTACAACAGCCTCTATCGAAACCTTTTAACCTGCAAAAAGTTTTTCAGTTTGGCCGACGATCAATCAGCTGCAACTATCGATACGAAAGAACCGGCGGCGTTCTCCGATACCGACCAACTCGGCGCCTGATGGCTCGCTACATGAAAATTTGCCAGCTCTGCACCGTAGATTTTTCCCTCCATCATTTCCTGTTGCCACTAATGGTCAGCATGCGCGATGCGGGGCACGAAGTTATCGGCATGTGTGCCGACGGGCCTCTGGTGGAGCCCGTACGCGAGGCAGGTTTTCGCGTCGAAACGCCACCGCTGGCGCGCTCGTTCAACCCGCTGCAGGCGGTTGCGGCTATCTTTCGGCTATATAAATTGCTGCGCCGAGAACGATTCGACTTGGTCCACGTCCACACGCCGGCGGCGGCGTTCGTTGGGCGCATCGCCGCTCGGCTCGCCGGCGTGCCGCGCATCGTCTACACGGCGCACGGTTTCTACTTCCACGAAAACATGGCCTGGCCAAAGCGCTGGCTGATCGTCGTCATGGAGTGGCTCGCCGGGCGCTTTACGCACACGCTATTCACCCAATCGGACGAGGACGCGGCGGTGGCAAAGCGTCTGGGATTGTGCCGCACCGGCGATATACTACCGATCGGCAATGGCAGCGACCCGGCCCGGTTTCATCCGTGCACCGACCAAGCTGCCCGCCAAGAAATGCGGGCGGAACTTGGCGTCGAAGGCGACAAACCAGTTATAGTTATGATCGGCCGTCTGGTCGCTGAAAAAGGCTACCCGGAACTTATCGAAGCAATGCGCGCGCTCGACGCCCACCTGTGGATCGTCGGTGAGAGGCTGGTGAGTGACCACGCTCAACCCATCGACCATGCGCTAAAGATGATCGAAAACGACCCTTGGCTCGGCCGCAAAATCAAACTGCTGGGCTACCGCTCGGACGTGCCCGACCTTCTTCGCGCCGGCGATATCTTCGTTCTACCATCGCACCGCGAAGGCATGCCGCGTTCGATCATCGAAGCGATGTTGACCGGTCTGCCGGTGGTGGCGACCAACATTCGCGGCAGCCGCGAACTGGTCGTCGATGGTGAAACGGGAGTCATCATACCCGTCGGCGACGTCGGCGAAATTTCAAACGCCTTGCAAACGCTCATAGCGGATCGCGAGACAATGAGCCGCATGGGGACCGCGGGCCTGGAGCGAGCGCGGGTGCGCTACGATGAGACGCAAGTTGTTCGCCGGCAACTCGAACATCTCGGTCTGGGGAAGGGCGAATAGCCTAGTACTGCATAATACCTATCCGTGTGCCCCAAGTCCTGCTCTGCGGGGCTTTTTTTTGAGCGTCGGGTTGTCCGCGCGACGTCTTATGATGCTAGATCAAAGACCTCAAGAGCCGTCACGGAATAGAGTTCTGAAAAGTATCGTTTGCGGAAGCCGCCGTGTTGCCGCCATATTTCGTCGGCACTGGCTCTCTGGAAGGTTCAGATTTCGCAAACAGGCGGTCCACCGAATATACGAAATTCGACAACGCAGATTGCGCGTGTAGGGAATCAGTTGAAGCTGAAGCTCTCCGGTCGCAGTTTCAGCAAAATGGTAAAAGCCTTGTTCTTGTTTATAGCTTGCCAAAATTTCATCGAAATCGTTTCCGACGACGACAACTAGGATATTGTTGGGCTTATAAGTGTCGCGAGCATGATTTGCTCCTGATCAGCGCATTTGTTGCAAAACCGGCCACTAAGAGAACGCGCACACTAATATTGCGTCAATTGCGCGACGTCGAACATCCCCACCTTACTCTCACTGCTAAATCGGCCTCGCCCTTGCGGGGTTTTCTTTTTTTCGGCAGAAAGTTTTCGATATGATCAAAGATACAAAGGCGCCCGACTTTGGCAATGTCTTCGTGGCGACCGCTGCGGTGATTTTACCGCTCGCCGCGTTTGCGCCCCTGGCAATCGCCTGGGCTGCCGCTATACCCGCGCTATGGATTGCCTTGATCTATTTTCGTAGCGGTAGATATCCGTGGGCGGGCCGCGCCTGGCTTATCCCTGCCGCTTTCGCTGCTCTAATCGCCTACGGCGCGCTCACGACAATCTGGTCGATAACACCCGACCGCTCGCAGGATATCGCGATCAGGCTAGTGCCCATCATCCTCGGCGGATGGCTATTGGTTGGCGCAGCAGCGCAACTCGACGCCCGCGCACGGCAACGAACGGCAACAGCCCTTGTGATCGGTAGCGGTGTCACGCTAATCCTGATCGCGGTGGAGATCGCCACCGGCGGCCTGATAAAGAGCTTGCTGCTCGGCAAGGGATTCGATGCAAGAGAGAGCCTGTATCACCTCAACCGCGCCGCCAGCGTAGTAGCCGTTTTAATCTGGCCGCTGTGGCTCACTCTCGTCCGGCGCCTCGGCATAGCCGCGGCCGCAGGTGCGGCGGTTTTAGTCGCCATTATCCTTCTTGGGCTTGACCCGGATACGCCGTTATTCGTTCTCTTCGCGGGCTCGGTGTTTCTAGCGTTCGCCTATTTCGCCCCGCAGTGCGCCCGGCTGTTGTTGATCGCAGGCCTCGTCGCAGCAGCCGCGGGCATACCGGTCTATCCGGAGATATTACCCGCAATTGACAGCACCTTGGTGACCCTCAACCTGAGCGACTTTACGTTGCAGCATCGTTTCGCCATTTGGGACTTTACGGCAGCAAAAACGATGGAACATCCTCTTCTCGGCTGGGGGTTGGGTGCGTCCCGGGCTATCCCCGGCGCCGACGGTATCGCCACGCAATTGGGGGGCAGAGCCGAGGTCCTTCCCCTTCACCCCCACAATGCATTGCTGCAATTGTGGCTGGAACTGGGTTTGCCGGGTATTTTGCTGACGATTATCGCTTTTGTCGTCATCTTGATTCGGATCCCCCGCTATATCGCCGGCCGCAAGGAGTTGGCGATGTCGCTGACGGTAATATTTTCCGTGACCCTGATTGCCGAGCTCAGCTACGGCCTCTGGCAATCCTGGTGGCTGGCGTTTTTATGGGTGCTGGCCGCATTGACAATCGCTATCGCCGACGGGCGGAGCGAACGACAGGAAACATGACCGTTTGCTGCAACAATCTGGCGGTGGCATGGCCAATATCTATATTTTGATCGTCGCTGCTGCTGCCGGCCTCTTAAGTTGGCTTTTAGTCGGCCGCCTGCGCTCGGTCCTTCTGCGTTACCGGCTGCTGGACCATCCCAACGAGCGCAGCTCACACAAGCAACCGACGCCGCGCGGCGGCGGCCTGGCGCTTCTCTTCGTCATTCTTCCTTCATGGCCGCTCATGGCTTATCTGGCACCCCCGCAACTAGCCGGAAGCACGATCGCGCATTGGCTGCTGCCGGCTGGCGCTTTGATATTGGCCGCCATCTCCTTCGTCGATGATATACGCGGCTTGCCGCAATGGATGCGTTTTCTGGCGCAGGCCACCATTGTCGCAGCCCTGGTCCAGCTCTTGCCAGGGCCCGTCTTTCAGGGTCTGTTCGGACCCACGTTCGACGCCGTTGCCGCCGCCATCATATGGTTGTGGTTCATCAACCAATTAAATTTTATGGACGGCATCGATGGGGTCGCCGGGGTCGAAACCATCGGCATCGGCATCGGGCTTTACACGATCGGCCTCGTTTTCATGCCGGCGACGGCAGCGCATGGCCAGGCGCTGGCGATCACCGCAGCGATGGTGGGTTTTCTTGTCTGGAACTGGCACCCAGCACGTATATTCCTTGGCGATGTCGGCAGTATTCCCCTGGGTCTTCTGCTCGGCTGGCTACTACTCGGCCTGGCGGCAAACGGACAATGGGCGGCTGCCCTGATCCTGCCATTATATTATCTGGCCGATGCCACCCTTACACTGCTGCGCCGCCTGTTGCGCGGCGCTGCGGTCTGGCGGGCCCACCGCGAACACTGTTATCAGATTGCGGTGCAGCGCGGCCGCAGCCATGCCCAAGTCTCCGGCGCCGTAGCGCTCGTCAATGCCTTTCTCGCTTGCCTGGCATTCGCCGGCACCGCAACCGAGCACCCGCCATTGGTGTCTTTGATTATACTCGCTGCCGCCACGTCCGTGGCAGCGCTGATGGCGTGGATGGTATATGGCGGCTGGGATAGCCGGGCCGAGCGCTCGTAGCAGCAGTTGTTCTTTTTTACCACAATCGGCAGCACCGGCTGTGTTAGCTGTGATATTAGGAAACCTGACTCAGGCAAGCAGGCAGACCATGCGGCGAATTGACCGCGCTAAGATCGTTTTTGCGCACGACATATTCATGACGGCGGTTTCGTTCGTGCTGACGCTGCTGCTGCGCATGGGCGAGACGATCTACCTTCTGCCCCTCGAATTTGTCGCGACGGGTACGGTCGTCTTTACTACCATCGCGGCGCAGGCATTCTGGTTCATGGGGCTATATCGCGGCATCTGGCGCTACGCGTCGATGAACGACCTGATCCAGATCGCCAAGGCGGTCTCTCTCGCCGTGCTAATCTTCCTCCTCATCCTGTTCGTCTTCTCCCGCGCCGAATTCCTCCCGCGCTCGCTGCCCGTGATCAACTGGTTCGTGCTGGTGGCATTGCTCGGCGGCCCGCGGTTCGTCTATCGCCTCTTCAAGGACCGGCACCTCGAACTGGCCGCAAACACGACTAAGAAGGCTGAAATCCCGGTGCTACTAATGGGCGCGGGCGACGAGGCCGAGACATTTATCCGGGCAATTCAACGCCAGCCGGGCGCGGCCTACCGAATCGTCGGTGTTCTTGACGAGAAGGGACGGCGGGTCGGCCGACATATTCGCGATGTTCCGGTCCTCGGCACCCCCGACCAGCTCGACATGATCATGCGCCGCCTTTCCGGCGACCGGCCCCAGCGGCTGATAGTCACGAAACCCGGTCTCGACGCGACGCTGATGCGGCGGCTGCTCGACCTGGCCGAGGCACAGGGCATGACGATGACACGCCTGCCGGGCTTGACCGCATTCCAGGACGGACTGGGCGACGAGATCGAGATTCGGCCCGTCGCGGTCGAGGACCTGCTTGGACGGCCCCAGGCCGTGCTAGACCGCCCGGCCATGGAGGCAATGATCGCTGGACGCCGAGTGCTGATCACCGGTGCCGGCGGTACCATCGGCGGTGAACTCGCCCGCCAGATCGCAGCCCTCGGCCCGGCGGAGATCGGCCTCGTCGATAACGCGGAGTTCAACCTCTACTCGATCAACCTCGCGATCAGCGAATGTACACCCGGGATTGCCCGCCAGGCGTATCTCGCGGATGTGCGTAATCCCCAGGCAATGGCATCGGTCTTCTCCTCACTCAAGCCCGAGCTGGTGTTCCACGCCGCGGCCCTCAAGCACGTACCGATCGTCGAGCACCATGTCGCCGAGGGCGTTCAGACCAACATAGCGGGATCTCGTAACGTCGCCGATCTATGCCGCGAGCACGGCACCGGGATCATGGTTTTGATATCAACCGACAAGGCGGTAAATCCGACGAATGTCATGGGCGCGACCAAACGGGTCGCGGAGAGCTACTGCCAGGCCCTCGACCGCG
>JAYOXJ010000104.1:0-10597 GCA_038152725.1 Rhodospirillaceae bacterium | reverse complement strand
CACCGCCAAGGTATCGTCGATCCACGTCAACGGCTGGTTCGGCGACTACGACAAGCTGACCATGACCAAGCGCTTCATGCGCGAATGTTACGACGTCGATTTGGACGCGGAGAATTCGGCCTACGTTTATGTCGGCGACTCGCCCAACGATTCACCCATGTTCGGCTATTTCCCGAACGCCGTCGGCGTCGCCAACCTGTCCGAAATGCAGGACCGCTGCGCGGCGCTGCCGGCCTGGATCACCGCGCAGGCACGCGGCGACGGATTCGTCGAACTGGCGCAAATGCTTCTGGAAGACCGCTAGTCGGCTCAGATGATGGCGTGGCGGACCTTGGCCGACACCCATTCGCTCAAGATGACGGTGGCGATGATGACCAGCAGGATCAGCGATACCTGCGTCCAAGCCAAGTTGGTGATCGAGGCGTTGAGCTGAAGGCCGATGCCGCCGGCACCGACCAGGCCCAACACGGTCGACTCACGGATATTGATATCCCAGCGGAAGACGCTGATACCGGCGAAGGCCGGCAACACCTGCGGCACGATGCCGAAGGCCGTGACCTGGGCATTTGACGCGCCTGTCGCCGTCACCGCCTCGACCTGGCTTTCGTCGATCTCCTCGATCGCCTCGTACAACAGCTTTGCACAGAAACCGATCGACCTGAGCCCGATGGCGAGGACGCCGGCGAACACGCCGGGCCCGATGATTGTGACGAGCATCAGCGCCCAGATCAGCGAATTGATCGAGCGCGAGGAAACGATGATGAACAGCGCCACCGGCCGCACGAAGGCGACGCTCGGCGTCGTGTTGCGCGCCGCGCAGTAGGCCGTCGGAACCGCCAAAACGAGCGCAATGACCGTACCCAGCGTGGCGATGTTGATGGTATCCCAGAGAGCCACCCAGAGCTGGTCCATGTAGTCCCATTTCGGCGGCACCATGCGCGCGACCATATCGGCACCCTGGCGCGGCGCGTCGAGCACAAAGAACCAGACGGTCTTTTCCGACATCAACTGCCAGCAATAGACGAACAGGGCCGTGACGAACAGGTAACCGGCCCAGATGGTGAGTTGCTTGCCGCGTTCGCGGCGCTGCCAGACCTTGACGCCGTTGTTTTCTCGAACCGCCATCATTGCACCTTTTTGCGGACGTAGCCGGAGGTGTACTCAACGAACATGACGATGGCGATAATGATCAACAGAATGGCGGCGGCCGAGTCGAACTCGTAACGGTCGAAGGCTGTATTCAGCGTGGCGCCAATGCCGCCGGCACCGACGATGCCGACCACGGCCGACTCGCGGAAGTTGATATCGAAGCGGTACATGCCAAGCCCGATCATGCGCGGCAGCACTTGTGGCTGCACGGAGTAATTCAGCCACTGGAACCAGCCGGCACCGGTGGCCTTCACCGCTTCGGCCTGGCCGGGGTCCATATCCTCGATGTCCTCGGCCAAAAGCTTGCCGTAGAAGCCGATGGTGGCGATCGAAAGCGTCAGAAACCCGGCGAAAGGCCCAAAGCCGAACAGCTTGACCATGAAGATGGCGATGATGATTTCTTGGAAGCTGCGCGAAACCGCCAGCACACCGCGGCAGAACAGATAGACCGGCCTGGGCGCCAGGTTGCGGGCGGCGCCCAGCCCCACGGGTATGGAAATGGCGATGCCGACGACCGTCGAAGTCACAGTAATCCAAAGGCTTTCATAGATGCCGTCGAGAATGTCGCCCCAGCGCGACGTGAAGTCGGGCGGAAAGAACGCGGCCAGGAATTTTTGGCCGCGCGGAATGCCTTCAGCAACACGCCCCCAATTCACTTCCATCGTACCGAAGGCTAGCGCGAGGTAGATCCCCGCAGCGAGCCACAACGCCCAGCGCAGCCGCGGACTCTTGATCAGCGGCGGTTTTTTCCAGGTCCTGGATGCGGTTGCGGTAGAGGTCATGGCGATGACTTGGAGATCAGGTCAGGCCGGCCAGGCGGTCGCGATCGACCTCCGGGGCATGATGTTCGACGCTGGGTGCCGAGTCGTCGTCGAACGCGTCGCCGATTTCCTCATCGTCGACCTTCTCGATGGTCGCCTCCCAGTCCTCCTCACCGTAGATCTGCGTGAGAACGTCGGGCGTCAGCCCATCCGGCGGGCCGTCATATACGATTTCGCCAAGCTGCAGGCCTACGATGCGTTCCGAGAACATCTGCGCCAACAGAACGTCATGGATGTTGATGATGGCGGAGAGCTTGCGCTCGGCGCAAAGCTCGCGGATCAGGCGCATGATCTGGCGCGATGTCTTGGGATCGAGGCTCGCGGTCGGCTCGTCGACCAACAGCAGTTCAGGGTTCTGGATCAACGCGCGGCAAATGCCGACACGCTGGCGCTGGCCGCCGGAAAGCTCGTCGGCGCGCTTGTCGCACATGTGGTCGAGGCCGACGCGCTGCAGCAGCCGGAATGCCTCGTCGATGTCGGACTGGGGAAACTTCCGGAAATAACTGCGCCAGAAACCGACGTAGCCCAGGCGCCCGGAAAGCACGTTCTCCATCACCGTCAGGCGTTCGACCAGGGCGTACTCCTGGAAGATCATGCCCATGCGGCGGCGGGCCTTGCGGAGCTGCCCTTGATTCAGGTTGGTGAGTTCAAGTTCATTGAGATGGACCTGGCCGGAGGTGGGCTCGACTAGGCGGTTGACGCAACGGATCAACGTCGACTTGCCGGCGCCGGAAGGGCCGATCAGCGCCATGACCTGACCGTCGGGAACCTCGAGCGTAATGCCTTTCAGGGCGCGGTCGCCGGTCCTGTACTGTTTGACCAAGTTCGTCAGACGCAGCATCGCATCCCCCGATTATTCGCTTATGGCACAGCCCGCCCTTGAAGGCCGGACATCATAACAGTGATGCCCGGCCTCAAGGGAGGAGAAATGCTTAGCTTACTTGCAGGCGTACTTGACGCCGTTGGCCGCGTCGATCTTGCGGATAATTTCCCAATCCTTCTTGTGCGTGATCGGGATGAATTTGTCTTCCTTCTTGAATTCCTTCTTGAGAGCGGAACCCTTCCAATCGAAGGAGAAGAAAGCTTCCTTGATCTTGCCGGCCAGCGCCGGATCGAGGTTGTGCGCCAGGCCGTACCCGGTGGTCGGGAAGGTCTGCGACTTGTAGATGGAGCGAATCTTCTTCGGGTCGACGACCTTGCGGTCGATCATACGCTTCATCACCGAGTTCGCCACCGCGGCGGCTTCGTAATCCTTGTTGGCGACGCCGAGCACCGAGTTGTCGTGCTTGCCAGAGAACGCGGTCTTGAAGTCCGTGTTAGCAACCAGGCCGAACTCGCCCTTCATCAGCGCCGACGGCGCCTTGAAGCCGGAATTCGACGTCGGCGAGGTGAAGGCGAGTGTCCGCCCCTTGAGATCGGCCGGCGTTTTGACCGGGCTGTCGGCCGGCACGATGATTTCCATTTCGTAACCGTACGAGCCGTCCTTAGCGGCCATCATGGCGAACGGCACGAAACCCGCACAAGCGACGGCGATCGGGTTGGAGCCGGTGTTGAAGCCCGCGACATGCAGGCGGCCGGAACGCATCGCTTCGATCTGCGCGGCGTTCGACTGCACCGGGAAGAACACGACCTTCTTACCAGTCACCTTGGACATGTGCTGGATGAAGCCATCCCACACCTTTGCATAGACGGCCGGGTCCTCGACCGGCGTATAGGCAAAGATGATGGTGCCCGGGTTGACGATCTTGCTTTTGTCGGTCGGCAGGTCCGCGGTCAGATCGCCATCGCGGTCGCAATACTGTTTGTCGAGAAAGCTGCGCGGGCAGTCCTCGGCTTTGACGGCGCCGGACGAGAACGCCAGCAGGCCGGCGACGCCGAGCGCCGACATAAAGGTGGTGAAAGACGATTTAGTCATGGAACTCCTCCCAAATGGATGAACTGTCTGAAAAACGTTGCCAAAGAAATAACCAGGGCTGGCAAACGAAATGTGACAGATTTATGTCAGAAAACTTACATTTGCCGGCGATGCCATGCAATCGGATTTTGCCGCCGGCGGGCCTTATTTACTTGGTTTGGAATTCCCAGACGCCGTCCCAAGCGGTCCCTGGCGGATTCTGCTTCAAAAATTCGATCCGTTGCAGGAAAACACCGGGCACCGGGTCTTTTGGCGCCGTGTCGCGGCACCGTCGGAACGCAGCTTCCGCATCCGCCCAGTCCTGACGGCGATAGGCGGCGAGACCGTCGGCGAATGAACCTGCCGACGGCGCTGTATCGAGTAATTCGAAGATACGGGTCGGCTCGGACTTGCCCTTGACGCGAATCCGGTCGATCTCGCGGGCATGGACCGCACTCCCCGCCAATTCGCGTGTGCGCTCAGACATGATGGTACCGGTGCCGTAATTCTTGTTGGCGCTTTCAAGCCGGGAGCCAAGATTGACCGGATCGCCGATGACGGAAAACTTCCGTGACTCGGCCGAGCCGATGTTACCCGACACCATCTCACCCGACGAAATGCCGATCCGCATGCCGAGTTCCAGGCCGGCAGCGACCGGCCCCAGTTCCGTGGCCACTTGGGTATGGAACTTCTCGAAATTGCGAAACGCGTCCTGCGCCGTCCCGCAGGCAAGCGCGGCGTGCTCGTCCGGTCCAGTGAACGGCGGCCCCCAGTACGCCATTACCGCGTCACAAGGGAAGTCGTTGACCACGCCCTGGTTGGCGGCGATCGCATCGGTCATCTGGCCGAAGAACATGTTGAGCATTCGCACCAGATCGTCGGCCGACAGGCGCTCGGAAATCGAAGTATACCCCTGCAAGTCGATGAACATCACGGTCATCTCGCGCCGTTCGCCGCCAAGTTTGGTGAATTCCGGATTCTCGACCAGGCGCGCGACGATGCGCGGATCCATGTACTTGCCGAAGGTGTCCTTGATCCGCTCCTTCATCCTGAGGCCGTCGACCATGCCATTGAATGATGCGGCCAACCGGCCGACCTCGTCGTGGGTGATCACCGGCACCTCGACATCGAGCCGCCCACTTTCGACTTCCTCGCTAGCCTTAACCAGATTGCGGATATTGCGCACCAACACGAAGGTGATGATCGCCGCCAGCCCAAGCCCGAGAATGGCGGCCACCACCGTCAGGCTGGCATTCATCACCAGCAGGAACTTCTCCGCCACGTCGGCGCGCTTTACCGCTTCATCGGAAACGCGTTCGACGTGCTGGCGCAACGACGAGACCTCCTTGTCGACGGCATTCTGCAACCGGTTGAAATCCGGCAGCTTCGCCTCAAAACTAATCTGGTCGCCAGTGGCGTGGAGCTTGAGCAGGTGGAGCGCCTGCCGTTCGTAGCCGCGATATTCCTTTTCCACCGCCTGAAGCGCCTTGTGCAGCTGGAACACCGTCGGCGGAGCCTCGTCATCGCCTTCCTCTAATTTGAACAGCTCGAAGGCGCGCTTGAAGTCGGCGTTCAATTCATCTCCCAGCTGATCGACGCGCTTCAGCGCCGCCGGCTTCTCATGCGTCATGCCGAAAAGACGTTGCAGCAGGATGCCTTGTTCGAGGATGCGTGTGTTGATCTGGCCGATGGTATCGCTGAGGGGCAATTGCTTGTTGGCAACGAGGTCGAGCTCGTCGCTGATCTGCTTGGTCAACCACACCGACAAGCCGGCCACGGCAGCCATGAAAATCAGAACCGCGACGGCGACCCCAAAAATTTTGTGAGCAATGTTCAAGTGCACGTCGGCCCCCAATTTTTCTGTTCTCCAGTTGGATGGCGACAAACGCTCAGGTTGCGATATAAATAGCTGTAAACATCTGATCAGTGTAACCCAATTACGCGTCTTGGGGAGAGCATGATGAGCAGCGACTATCTTCGTCGCAGTTTCAAGGATGGGGAGAAGATTTTCGCCGAGGGCGATCGCGCCGGCGAGGCCTTTCTCGTGCATTCCGGCAAGGTCCGGCTGTACAGGGTCGAGAAAGGTGTCTCTCAGGAGATCGACACCATTGGCGAAGGCCGAATTTTCGGCGAGATGGGTCCTATCGGACATGAACCGCATGGCGTCCGCCACCGCGGTTGGCGACACGGTGCTGACCTGCTGTCACCGTCGCGCGCTGATGAAGCGCTTGGATGCGCTCGACTCAGACCGCCGCGACGCACTTCGCTTCCTGATCGTCTATTGTCAGGAGTTCTTGCCCTTCGAGATGATGGAGAACCGGCCGGACGACGAAGAGACCCAAAACCGCGACGGCATTGCCTTTTATCTGATCCGAGACAGCGCCAAGCCGGGCGAGTTGGACGGGCTCCACCCTTTTCTGCGCGGCCTCTACCAGGTCCTGATCGGATACGCCAAACGCCGCTTGCCGCCAGATTTCGAGCCGGGGTGACACCGTGAGACAGCAGAAAAGCCTCAGCCGAAAGACCATCGCCCGCGACACAATGATTTTTCAGGAGGGCGACATCGCCAACTGCGCCTACCTGTTGAAGTCCGGGCGGGTCGAGATCACCCACTACAAGAACGGCAAGCACGTCCTGCTGACGACGATCATGCCGAACCAGTTGTTCGGCGAACTCGCCCTAATCGACCAAAAGCCACGCAGCGCCACCGCCATCGCCGTCGAACCGAGCGAAGTCATCGTGGTCAAACCCGAGGACATGAATCGCCACATGGACGGTCTCGATGAATTCATGAAGTACTGGGTCGCCTACCTGATGGATCGCATCCGCGATCTCTCCAAGCGGGTCGGCGATTGATTTCCCTGCGCTCTGCCGTCGCCGATGGCGGCGCTTTGAGATATATGTAACTTGTGCGGCGCGACGACCGCCTGCTATAGCTGAAATCAGGCGGCAACTGGCACGCCAATAATAAAAATTCGATCAGGGGGAAAACGGTGAGGTATCGGTGGCAGAAATCCCGTGCCCGCGGCCGGCTACGCCGGCGGCGCCAATGGGTCGCCCAGCAAGAATTCGCCGCCATCGATCTCGGTACTAATTCCTGCCGCATGCTGATCGCAAGGCCGCTCAATCCCTCGAGCGGTGCCGATTTTACCGTCGTCGACGGCTTTTCCCGTGTCGTCCGCCTCGGTGAAGGTTTGGCCCATTCCGGCCATTTGTCGAAATCCGCCATGGCAAGGACCATGGAGGCGCTGGCCATCTGCGCCGGCAGGATCAATGCGCGCAATACCGCCCATGTCCGGTGCGTCGCCACGGAGGCCTGCCGACGCGCCACCAATGGCGCGCAATTCGTCGAGCAGGTCGCGCGTGATACCGGCCTCAAGCTCGAAATCATCATTCCTGAGCGCGAGGCCGAACTGACACTCACGGGATGTGTGCCGTTGATCGGCGCCGGCCGCGACCGCGTCATCCTGGTCGACATCGGTGGCGGCAGCACGGAAATCCAGTGGGTCGAGGTCCCGCAAGCCAAGGACGGCAAAGCCGGCCCGCGGACGCGGGATATGATCTCGCTACCCTTCGGTGTCGTCACGCTCGCCGACGAATTCGGTACCGGGCCGATGAGCGATGCCGTCTACAGAGAGATTCTCAAGCGCATGCAGCCTGAGATCGAACAGTTTTCGGCACGCAACGAGATACATGATTTCGTCGCGGCGGAACGGGTACAGATGATCGGCACGTCCGGCACGGTGACCACGCTCGGCGCCATGCATTTGGGGCTGCCGCGATACGATCGCTCGCGCGTCGACGGGCTGACCATCGATTTCCAGCACATCCGTTCGCATTCAGCCAAGCTCTCCGAACTCGATCTTCAGAGCCGCGCCAAGATCCCCTGCATCGGACCGGGCCGCGCCGACCTCATGCTGATGGGCTGTGCACTCTTGTCGGGCGTCATCGCACAATGGCCCATCGGACAGTTGCGCGTCGCAGACCGTGGCATCCGCGAGGGCCTTCTCGGCGAGATGATCCGGGAGCATTTGCCGGGTTCGCATCCCACCCGCGCCGCCCCCAGCTCCAGCGCCGCGCTTTCCGCCGTCGCCACCTTCTGATAAACCGCTCCCATGAGCAAAGGATCGGATCGTTCGGACGGCAGCGGCTTGGGCCGGCGTTCCGGCCGCGGCAAGGGCCGCGGCGCGCGCGTCGGTAGGCGCAACATGGCGACGCGGGTGCGCACCGCCAAGGGCCGCAAAACCTCGTCCACCCTATGGCTGCAACGCCAGTTGAACGACCCTTACGTGGCCGAGGCGAAGCGATTGGGCTACCGCTCCCGCGCCGCTTTTAAGCTGCTCGAACTCGATGACCGGTTTCACGTCCTCAAGCCCGGCGCCCGCATCGTCGACCTCGGCGCGGCACCCGGCGGCTGGACCCAGGTCGCCGTCGCACGGGTACATGCCGGCACCGGCGGCAACAAAAGCGGCCATGTCGTCGGCATCGATATTCAGGAAGTCGAACCCATCGCCGGTGCGACGCTAATCACCCGCGATTTTCTCGACGCGGAAGCGCCGAAACTGCTTAAGGACGCGCTTGGCGGTCCCGCCGATGTCGTACTGTCCGACATGGCCGCGCCGGCGACCGGACACAAGGCGACCGATCACATTCGCATCGTCGCCCTCCTAGAGACGGCACTCGATTTCGCTTACAGCGTGCTGGCGCCAGGCGGCGCCTTTATCGGCAAGGTGCTCAAGGGCGGCACGGAAAACGACCTGCTCGCCACCATGAAGCAGCGTTTCGATACCGTGCGCCATGCCAAACCGCCAGCGTCGCGCGACGATTCGGCCGAGTCCTATGTCGTTGCGCTCGGATTTCGCGGCCGCGCGGCAGCGCCTGACGACGGGGAGACCGGGGTATGAAGATAGCTGTGATGGCGGCTGGCGGGGTCGGCGGGTATTTCGGTGCACGCTTGGCCGCGGCCGGACACGACGTCACCTTCATCGCCCGCGGACGCCATCTCGATGCGATCCGCACACAGGGGCTCCGCGTCGAAAGCCCGCTCGGCAACATCCATTTGCCGCCCGGCCACGCCACCAGCGATGCCGCCGCCGTTGGCTCGGTCGACGCGGTGATCTTCGCGGTCAAACTGGGCGACATGAAAAAGGCCGCCGAAGCCTGCCGGCCGCTGCTCGGCCCGGAAACGGCGGTGGTGCCGTTCCTCAACGGCGTGGACGCGCCCGGCATGCTGACCGAGACACTTGGCGCCTACCATTCCTGCGGCGGGGTCGCCTACATTTCCGCCCACATCGACCAGCCCGGCGTGATCCGCCATATCGGCAATTTCGCGCGGCTGATCTTCGGCGAGATGGACGGCCGGCTATCGCCACGCCTGGAAAAACTAAAGAAAGCCTTGAGCGAATCGGGCGTCGACGCGACCGTATCTGACAGGATCGAAGTCGTTCTGTGGGAGAAATTCACCGTGCTTGTGGCGCTGTCGGGCACCACGGGCGCGGCACGGAGCCCAATCGGTCCGCTCCGCGCGACCGAAATCGGGCGCGACGTGTTCGTCGCGGCCATGCGAGAGGTGATCGCCGTCGGCCGTGCCCGCGGCATCGCGTTGGGCGACGACCTGATCGAGAAACAACTTAAGTTTTTCAACGATATGCCTGAAACCATGAAGGCGTCCATGCTGGTCGACCTGGAAGCCGGAAAGCCGCTCGAGGCACCCTGGCTGTCGGGCGCAGTGGCGCGTTTGGGCCGTGAGTCAGGGGTGCCGACACCGGTAAATGATGCGCTCTACCTGGCGGTTCTCCCCTACGTCCAAGGTGCTGTGATTAAATAGCGTCAAAGCACCATTCATACGGCTTGGATTCCGAGGGCGCATATGTATGATGGGCCGCCAACTGAACGCGCCTGATCCGGAGGTTGGCATGGTTGATATTCCCGAAGCATTGACTTTCGACGACGTGCTGCTGGTGCCGGCCCGATCCGAGGTGCTGCCCGCCCAGGCCGACACGCGTACCCGCCTGACCCGGACCGTCGAACTCGGCATCCCGCTGATCTCGGCGGCCATGGACACCGTGACGGAAAGCAAGCTCGCCATCGCGCTGGCGCAGGCCGGCGGCATCGGTGTCATTCACAAGAACCTGGACCCGGCCGAACAGGCCGAGGAGGTTCGCCGCGTCAAAAAATTCGAAAGCGGCATGGTCATCAATCCGCTGACGCTGAAACCCTCAGACACCCTCGCCGACGCGCTGGCGCTCAAGGAACGCCACGGCTTCTCCGGCTTTCCCGTGGTCGAGCCGGGATCGGGCAAGCTGGTCGGTATCCTCACCAACCGCGACGTCCGCTTCGCCGACAAGCTGAAACAGCCGGTTTCCGAGCTGATGACCAAGCATTCGGCGGAAACGCCCCTGATCACCGTCAAGGAAGGCATCGCCCGCGACGAAGCCAAGAAGCTTCTGCACAAAAACCGCATCGAGCGGCTGTTAGTGGTCGATGACGACTTCAAAAGCGTCGGACTGATTACCGTTACCGACATCGAGAAGGAACAGAAGCATCCCAACGCCTGCAAGGACGAGAACGGCTCGCTCCGTGTCGCCGCGGCGACCGGGGTCGGTGATGCCGGGTTCGAACGCGCCGAGCGGTTGCTCGATGCCGGCGTCGACGTCATCGTCGTCGATACCGCGCACGGCCATTCCGCAGGCGTGCTGGATGCCGTCGGCCGCATCAAGAAGCTCTCCAACCA
>JAYOXJ010000103.1:0-10642 GCA_038152725.1 Rhodospirillaceae bacterium | reverse complement strand
GGAGGGACGCCTCGCCCAGGTGTTCCGCAACCTGATCTCCAACGCCCAGTCGTTCAGCCCCGAGGACGGCGCCATCCGGGTTTCGCTCACCACCGACGGCGCCTACGCCGTGGTCCAGGTCGACGACGACGGGCGCGGCATTCCGGCTGGCAAGGAGTCCGCCATTTTCGAGCGTTTCTATACGGAGCGGCCCGGCGGCGAGAAATTCGGCACCCACTCCGGCCTCGGGCTTTCGATCTCGCGCCAGATCGTCGAGGCGCACGGCGGCTCCATCGCCGCCACCAACCGCACCGGCGCCGACGGTAACGTCCAGGGCGCGCGCTTCACCGTGCGCCTGCCGCTGGCCCAGAGGTGACGCCATGAACATCCCGACCGCCGACCAAATCCATGCTACCTGCGTCGCCATCGACGGCGAGGGCGTTCTGCTGATCGGCCCTTCGGGCAGCGGCAAGTCGGATCTGGCGCTCCGCCTGATCGCCGCCGGTGCCCGGCTAGTCGCCGACGACCGCGTCGACATTAGCCGCGCCGCCGACGGCCGCATCGAGGCACGCGCGCCCGACGCGTTGGCCGGCAAGATCGAGGTGCGCGGCCTCGGCATTCTCGCCATGGCCGGGCCCGACCGCGCGCCGCTGGCGCTCGCCTGCGAACTCGCCGAGCCAAGTGCCATCCAGCGATTGCCCGATCGGCGTAACTTCCCGCTGCTCGGCGTCAGTCTGCCGCTCGTTGCCATTGCGCCGTTCGAGGCCAGCGCCGTCACCAAAGTGCAACTTGCGCTCGGCATCGCCACCGGCTCTATAATGCGCGTCGATGACCCCGAGTGATTCCGTTCCGTCCGACGAAACTGAGAAGACCCGCGTCGTCCTGATCACCGGCGTTTCCGGCGCCGGCAAGTCGTCGGCGCTGAAGGCGCTCGAGGACCTGGGCTACGAGGCCGTCGACAACCTGCCGGTTTCGCTGCTGCCGCGCCTGGTGGCGCCGGGCGACGAGCGCCATCCGCTCGCCGTCGGCATCGACATCCGCACGCGCGATTTCAACCCGGGCGCCATCCTGCGCGAGGTCAAGGAACTGCAGCGGCGCGACGATCTCGATACCCGTCTCGTCTTCATCGACTGCGGTGACGACGTGCTGATCGAGCGCTTCCGGGAAACCCGCCGGCGCCACCCACTGGCCGCCGACCGCCCGGTGATCGACGGCCTCAAGCAGGAGCGCGATCTCTTGGACCCGCTGCGCCAGCGCGCCGACATGGCCATCGACACCTCGGAGATGCATGCGCGCGAACTCAAGCAGCTGATGCACGACCGCTTCGCGCTGGAGGAAAAGTCGGGCCTGACCATCCTGCTGACCTCGTTCGGGTTCAAGAACGGCCTGCCGCGCGACGCCGATCTGGTGTTCGACGTGCGATTTCTGCAAAACCCACACTACGAGCGCGAGTTGCGCCCGCTGACCGGCCGCGACCCTGCCGTCGCGCAATACATCGAGGGCGATGCCGGCCTTGAGCCGTTCCTCGCCAATCTGGCGGCGCTGCTTTTGCCGCTGATTCCGCGCTTTGCCGCCGAGGGTAAGAGCTACCTCACCGTCGCCGTCGGCTGCACCGGCGGGCGCCACCGCTCGGTCTATACCACCGAGCGCCTTGCCACGCGGCTCGGCGCCGAAGGGTTGAACGTGCGATTGCGCCACAGAGACCTGGAAATCCCGGAAAAATAACTCCACAATCTCCGCCGGCCCGCTGGCCGCCGCTTTGGGGAAAGGGCGGCCGGGCGCTGACAGGGGCCACGAACCGTAGCAAGCGGGGGCAGGAAAAGATGATCGGCATGGTTCTCGTTACCCACGGCCGTCTCGCCAACGAATTGATCGCGGCGCTCGAACACGTCGTCGGTCCGCAGGAAAACGTCGCCGCCGTCTGCATCGGCCCCGATGACGACATGGAGGAACGGCGTGCCGAAATCCTCGCGTCGACCAAGAAAATGGATACCGGTGACGGCGTCGTGCTGCTCACCGACATGTTCGGCGGCACGCCGTCGAACCTGGCCATTTCCGTCATGGACAATGCCAACGTCGAGGTCATCGCCGGGGTCAACCTGCCGATGCTGATCAAGCTCGCGTCGGTGCGTGAGCAGCAGCCCTTGGCCGAGGCCGTCGCCGCCGCACAGGAGGCGGGGCGCAAGTACATCAACATTGCATCCCAGTTGCTGGCGCAAGACGGTCCGTGAGCAGCACCGAACGTACCGCCGAGATCGTCAACCAACGGGGGCTGCATGCGCGGGCCGCCGCCAAGTTCGCCACGTTGGCGGGCGAGTTCGAGGCGGAGATAAGCGTCTCCAAGGGCGGCCAGACCGTATCCGGACGGTCGATCATGGGGCTGATGATGCTGGCCGCCGGGATCGGCTCGGAAGTGACGCTCAGCGCCAAGGGGCCGGACGCCGAAGCCGCCCTCGACGCCATCTGCGAATTGATCGCGGATCGCTTTCAGGAGGACTGATGCCGAACAACGCCACCCAGGAGAAGGCACACCGGGGGTTGGGCGTTTCCGCAGGAATCGCCATCGGCCCCGCCTACGTGCGCGAGGCCGGCGGCATCGAAGTCCCCGAATACCTGATCGCCAAGTCCAAGGTCGCGGCCGAGCGCCGTCGCCTGGATCAGGCCGTCGAACTCGCCAGGCGCCAGATCCGCCGGCTGCGTACCCAGGCCGGCAAGCTCGACGGCATCGCCTTTGACGAACTGGGCTATCTGCTCGATGCCTACGAGCAGATGCTGCAGGGGTCGCGCCTGGTACGCGGCGCCGACGCCCGCATCGAGGACGAGCGCATCAACGCCGAAGCGGCGGTGCAGCGTGAGATCGTCGATATCGCGGCGACCTTCCAGGCCATGGACGACGCCTACATCGCGGCGCGCATCGAGGATATCCGCGAGGTCGGCAACCGCATCATCCGCAATTTGACGCGCAAAGCGCTCAGGCCGTTCTCGACCGCGCCCAAGGGCAGCGTCATCATCGCCGGCGTGCTGACGCCGGCCGACATGGCGCAGATCGACCCCGACAACATCGTCGGCGCAGCGACCGTACTCGGCGGCGCCGAGGGCCATACCGCGATCATGGCGCGCGCCCTCGGTTTGCCCGCCGTGCTCGGCATCGAGGGACTGCTCAGCGGCGTGGCCACCGGCGACACGGTGATCGTCGACGGCACCGCCGGCGAGGTCATCGTCGACCCTGGCCGCGCCACGCTGGAGCGCTACCGCCGCCGTCGCGACGCGTTGGAGCGGCGCAACCGCCAGCTCGACGGGCTGCGCACGCGCGCCGCCCGGAGCCTCGACGGCACCCGGTTCCGGCTGCTCGCCAACGTCGAATTGCCGATGGAATTGCCGATGGTGACGCAGGCCGGCGCCGAGGGCATCGGCCTCCTGCGCAGCGAGTTCATGTTCATGAACCGCGACGAGCCGCCCGACGAGGACGAGCAGTACGAAGTGCTGCGCGAACTGGTCGAGGGCATGAACGGCCAGCCGGTCACCTTCCGCACCCTCGACATCGGCGCCGACAAGCCGGGCCAGGCCGGGATGGGCCAAGTCGACGACAGCGCCGCTTCGGCGCTCGGCCTGCGCGGCATCCGCATGGCGCTGATCAATCCCAACCTTCTGGAAACCCAGTTCCTGGCAGCGCTGCGGGCGGCCAAGTTCGGGCCGATCCGCCTGCTGTTGCCGATGGTCTCGACGGTCACGGAGGTGCGCAAGGCACGCGAGGCGCTGGCCAAGGCGGCGACCAAGCTGAAGCGCCGCAAGATCGCTGTGCCCGACCCGCTGCCGCCGCTCGGCGTCATGATCGAGGTGCCGGGCGCTGCGCTCTCCGCCGATGCGCTCGCCCAGGTCGCCGACTTCTTCGCCATCGGCTCCAACGACCTCACCATGTATACCCTCGCCGCCGACCGCGCCAACGAGCACGTCGCGCATCTCTACGACCCGCTCCATCCAGCGGTGCTGCGGCTGATCCAGTTCACTACCAGTGCGGCGCTGCACGCTCGCATCCCGGTCAGCATCTGCGGCGAGATGGCCGGCGACCCCCGCTTCACCGCGCTCTTGATCGGGCTCGGCCTGCACGAACTGTCGATGACGCCGTTCGCCATTCCGCACGTCAAGCAACGCATCCGCGCCATGGACGCTGTGGCGGCTGCGACGCGCGCGCAATTGATCATGGATCAGGTCGATTCGGGCAGAATCGCGACGCTACTCGACGACTTCAACAGCCTTGCCTGAGACACCGCGGCCGCGGGCCGCGAGTTGGGCGACCGGCGTGTCGATCAGTTCCACCGTCTCGATGCCTTCCGGCGAATACCATTCGATCATGTCCTGGGCCCGCTCCAGGTTCTTCTCGGTGACCGCGGCGAGGCGATGGAGGTCGCGCTTGCGGTAGACCGCGAGCGCGCTCTCGAAGGCGGCGATGGCGAGTTCCAGGCGATCCGGGTTGCGCGCCTTCTTGCCGAGCAGGAAGAGCGCCGAACCCAGGTTGTTCTGCGCCGCCGCCCAGGCCAGCGGCGTCTTCTTGCGGTCGCGCACTTCCAGAACCGCACGGCACGCGTTGACGGCCGTCGCCAGCGCTTCCAGGCTCTTGACGTGTTCGCCGAACACCTGCGCCGCCTGGCCGAACGCCGACATGGTCTCGGCCCAGCGCTCGGGCGTGCCCTTGCGCGTATAGGCCAGCAGCGCGTTGCGGTGATGGTGCAGCGCTGTCCGCAGCACGTCGGTGTCGCCGCTGTCGAAGCCGAGCTTGTAGTGGATCAGGCCGAGGCGGTAATGCAGCGCCGCCCAATCGATCGGATAGGTATCGCGGCTCAGCGTGTCGAGAGCGGCGAGCGCCGCCGCCGCCGCTTCGTCGTAGTGATGCCGGCCGGCACCCTCCTCGGCGAGCACGAAGGCGATTGCGCTCAAGTGCTTGTGTGCCACCGCCCAATCGATCGCCGCTTCGTCGTCGGCCAAAAGCGAGACCGCGCCCCGGTAGGCGCGCTGCGCATGGCCGAGGTGGCCAAGCTGGCGCGTCTCCGCCCAGAGTGCGCCGTGAACGTTGCCGAGCACGATATGCAACGCGGCGCGCTCACGGAGCCCGATCCCGGCGCCCGAGCCGGACACCGCCTGTTCGGCGCCGGCGATGACGCCGGGCAACAGTGCTCGCCTGAGCTCTGCTTGCTGGCCGCGTTTCGGCCGCGTCGCGGCCAGCGCCGCGGCGTGCAGGAATTCGCCGAACTGGGCTGAGAAGTTGTTCGGCAACGGCAGATCTGTCGCGAGCGAGAAGGCGCCGGGCAGGCGCTCGTCCCAATCGCCGCGCGCGATGAAATGGAGGTGCGCACCGGCCCCAGGTCTGGGCACGCGGCCCCAGATCAGGAGATCGGCGTCCTGGGCGCGGAGCAGCCGGCGACCGGCCTTGGCGGCGCGCATCAACTCGCCATTCAGCCCCTTGGAGAGATCGAGCGTAAGCGCACTGTCGACCGCCTTGACGCGCATGTCGCGGTAGCCGTCGAGCATCGACAGCACATGGCGGCCCTGGGATTTGTCATCGTCGCCGGCAAGGCGCGCAATGCGCACCTCGATGCGGCCGTCGAGCGGCTGCACGGTATCCATCATGCGCCGGATGAAACCGGTCTGGCCGGTGATGCGCTGGTTTTGCTCGGCGTCGCCGGCGTCGGATTGATCGCCCTGCTTCTGGCGGCCGCCGAAACGCTCGAGCAGTCGCGACATCAGCCCGCCGCCGGCATCGGTCACCGGTTCCGGTTCGGCGCGGTCACGAAAGATGGCGCGCGCGACGACGTTGCCGACGGCCCGTGCCGTCGACTCGCGTGTGCCGCCACCGATCAGGCCGCCTTCGCCGAACATATCGCCGGTTCGGGCGATGCCGACGCGCTCGTCGTCGTCGCCGAGCAACTCGACGGCGCCGGACAACACCTCGTACGCGCGGTCGCTGGCTTCGCCCGCGCGGTAGATGACCTGGCCGTTGGTGAATGTCTGCGTGCGCTTGGCCACGGCGCTTTTCCCAACTGGTTGCAATCAAACCGGCCCGGGCCCCGGTCAAGGGTTTCCCGGCCATTGCTCATTGGATCAGGAAGTGGCAAATATTCGGTTAACGCGGGGCGTTTTAGATGGTCACCGGCTGCACCGGCTTGATCCCCACTTGATCCCGTAAGGCCCTGCGAAGACGCGCAAAAACGTCGTCCCAGCCGCCCGGCTCGGTTTGCCGGAAGAGGCGGTGCTTGGGATACCAGGGCGAGGTTTCGGTTTCCAAAAGCCAGCGCCAATCGGGCGCGAACGGCACCGCCACCCAGGCCGGCTTGCCGAGCGCGCCGGCGAGGTGGCCGATCGCGGTGTCGACGGTGATGACCAGATCCAGCTGCTCGACCACGGCGGCGAAATCGCCGAGCCGGGGGGCGACGTTGGCGATCAGGCCCTGGCAACCGTATTCGCCGATGTCGGCCTCGCGCGGACCCTTCTGCAGGCTGTAGACCGTGACCCCGGCGATGCCGAAGAACTCGACGAAATGGTTGAATCCGCAGGAGCGGTTGCGGTCGTTCTTGTGGGTCGGCCGGCCGGCCCAGGAGATGCCGACGCGGAACTGCTTTTCCCTGGTCGGCGGCAGCTTCAGCGTTTCCATCTCGGGCGCACGCAGATAGGGCACGCCGGTGGGGATGGTCTCGAGCGTGGTGCCGAAGATCCGCGCCAGGCTGAGTATCGGCAGGTAGGCGTCGAACTTCGGCAACTGGGCGCCGCGCGCGATCACCTTGTCGACGCCTTCGATCTCCGAGAACAGGCGCAGCAGCTCGGGCTGCACCTCGACCATCACCGTGGCGCCGCCGGAACGCTTCTTGACCAGCGGCAGGTAACGGGCGAACTGCAGCATGTCGCCGAAGCCCTGTTCCTGGTGGATCAGGATGGTCTTGCCCTTCATGGCGCCGCCGTCCCACATCGGCTGCGTGTAGCCGCGCGGCGGGCTGCGGTCGAGCTTCCAGCGCCATTCGTATTCCTCGAAGCCCTCGGCGAACTGGCCCTTGGTCAGGAGCGTCAGCGAACGGTCCCAGTGGCAATCGACGTGATCGGGTTTGAGCGCAAGCGTACGGCCGAAGCAAGCCAGCGCCTGGTCGACCTGGCCGAGATCGCGGAGCGCCAGGCCCAGGTTGTAATAGGCTTCCGGATTGTTCGGTGCGAGCTTGATCGCCTGCTGGTGGGCGGCGACGGCGCTCTAGATCCGGCCCAGTTCGCGAAGCGCGTTGCCCATGTTGGAGTGCACCGCCGCGCTCGCCGGCCGCAGCACCAGAGAGCGCCGATAGCAGACCACGGCAGCCTCGAGCTTGCCTTGCGCGCGCAGCGCCACGCCCAGGTTGTTGTAGACGTCGGGCACGCGCGGATTGAGAAACAAGGAGCGGTTGTAGCCGTCGATGGCGGCTGCGAGGTCACCTTTTTGATGCGCCGTCGCGGCCTCGGAGAAAATGCGCGCCGCCTCGCTTCCACGCAACGCCCGGCGCTCTTCCTGGGAGAGTGCGCGCCACGCAGCGATCTGTTCCGGCGTCGGGCCGGCGGGCAGGTCGGCTGCCGGCGCGGGTTTCGGTGCCGCCGGCTTCGGCGTGATCACGGCGCTGGCGGCGCGTTTCGCCGTTGCCACCGGCTTCGCGGCCGGCTTGGGCGTGGCCTTGGCAACGGCTTTCGCGGCCGGTTTCGCCTTGGCGACGGGTTTCGCTGCGGGCTTCGCTGCGGACTTGGCAGCCGGCTTGGTTGCGGGCTTGGCAGCCGGCTGGGATTTCGGCTCGGCCTTGGCCGGCGTCTTCCCCTTGCCGGCCTTCGCCGGCGTGCTCGCGCGTTTCGCAGCCATGGCTCCCCGCATTCCCTCATTCGGAGCGAATCATCGCTCCGGCGGCATCATACGCCAAACCGCGTGCAGTGTGAATCGTTGCCTGCCCAACGGCAAGGGACAAAAGCAAATAAGCGCAATGCCCTAGCCTTGAACGCGTCTAATTGACGACGCCGCGGCGAGGTCTGCTCAGATGAGATCGAGCACGTTCTCCGGCGGCCGCCCAAGCACGGCCTTGGCACCCTTGACCACGATCGGCCGCTCCAGCGCCCGGGGATGGGCGGAAATCGCCGCGATCAGGGCATCGCCGTCGAGCTTGGCATCGATCCCTTCCTCGCCGGCCTCTTTGCGCCGAAGCACGTCGCGCGGCCCGACGCCGAGTTTCTTCAAGAGCGCTTTCAGCTCGTCCGGGCTCGGCGGGGTCTGCAGGTATTCTACGACCTTAGGTTCAACACCGTTTTCCTGCAGCAGCGCCAGCGTCTGGCGCGATTTCGAACATTTCGGATTGTGATAGATGGTGACGCTCATGCGCTTCCGCCCTCCCGTTTGCTTGATGATCAACAGCCGTTTTATTCCTCATCGGGATAATAGCCAAGTTCGCCGGGCACCTCTTCGCCGCGCTTCAGCGCCTCCAGCGCATCCGGCGACGGTGCGTCGACCACCTGGCGGGCAACGTCGTAGCCGAACCCGGCGCGCGCCATCGCGGCCAGATCCTTGTCGCGGCGCTCGCGGCGGACCTCCGGCGCCCGGAACGGCCCCAGGCGGCGGCGCTTAGCCAACGCCACGGCGGCGGCGAGATCGACGTCGCCGTCATCGTCGGCGACCAGGGCGAGCACGTCGGCGGCAATATCGTCGGCGATGCCCTTCTCGCGCAGTCGCATGCGGATGCCGCGCAGCGGCACCCCTTGCGTCAGCAGCGTGCGCGTCCGGCCTTCGGCAAACAGGCGGTCGTTGATGAAACCCTTGGCCTGCATTTTCGCGACCACCTGATCGACCCACTCGGCCGCCTCGCGCTCGTCGGTATCGTGATAATGCGCCGAGCGCGCGACGCGGCGCATAAGTACGCGCCGCAGCCCGTCGCCCGAGGTCGAGAAGCGCTCCAGGTAATGCAGTGCCACGTTCTCCAGGCTCTTCGCGCTGACCTTGCCCGGGACGCGCCGTCCGGGCTTCTTCGTTTTCGCGGGCGTGGTCGGGTCGTCGTCGCTCATGATCGCCGAAGTCTGGCACGCCGCCCCGCTCGCGCCAAGGCCGGGCGGCCCGGCGAGGCTGGCCTGTCCGGAGCGTCCGTCCTATATAGAAGGCCGATTGGGAGGGAGACCCGAATGCACGATCCCGCCACCGGCAACTGGATCGGCCTGTGGACGCTGTATTCCCGTGAGATCCGCCGCTTCGCCAAGGTCTATACCCAGACCGTCCTGGCGCCGGTGGTCACCACGCTGCTGTTCCTTGCCGTCTTCACGCTGGCGCTCGGCACCGGCCACCGTGCCGTCGCCGGCATGCCGTTCATCGAATTCCTGGCACCCGGCCTGATCATCATGGCAATCGCCCAGAACGCCTTCGCCAACACCTCGTCCTCGCTGATGATCGCCAAGGTGCAGGGCAACATCGTCGATACCCTGATGCCGCCGCTGACCGCCGGCGAACTGACCGTCGGCATGGCCATGGGCGGCGTTACCCGGGGCGTGCTAGTCGGCTGCGTCGTCGCCCTGGGGCTTAGCCTGTTCGTGCCGATGGGGCTGCACAACCTGGCCGTGGTTATCTATTTTGGCGTCATGGGCGCCTTGATGCTTTCGCTGCTCGGCTTGCTCGGCGCCATGTGGGCCGAAAAGTTCGACCAGATTTCGGCGGTGACCAATTTCATCATCACGCCGCTGGCGTTCCTGTCGGGCACTTTCTATTCGATCGAACGCCTGCCGCCGACGGCGCAACTGATCGCGCACTTCAACCCGTTCTTCTACATGATCGACGGATTCCGCTCCGGACTGACCGGCCATGCCGACGCCAACACCTGGCTCGGCGTCGCGGTGATGGCCGGCGTCAATGCGGCGCTCTGGGCGCTCTGCACACGGCTCTTCGCCAGCGGTTACAAGCTGAAACCCTGAGCCCGCCCGGTCAGGCCAGCCCGGCCTTCTTGAGCAGCTTGTGGAATCCGCGAAGCGCGTTTTCCGACGCCGCCGCGTCGCCGATGCCCTCGATGAAATGCGCGTCGAAATTGGGCTGGCGCAGCAGCTGCACCACGCGCTTCCGCGCCATGTTGAGCGCCTTTCCCTCGGGCAGCACGCCGGCGCCGCAGAACTTGACCAGGCGCACGGCGCGGTCGCGGATGTGGGAGTCGGGGCTGTCCAACTTGTCGATGATGTTCTCGTCGACCAGATAGCGCTCCAAAACACCGTCGATGTGCTCGGTGACCTTGCTCTTGATCTCGTCGGGCAACGCCGACGACAGGGTCGCGCGAAATGCACCTGTCGCGGTGACCATGCGGTCCTTCGGCGAATTGACCCGCCGGCACAGCTCGTCGATGACGCGCGCACCGAACACCACGTCGAGCTGTTCGACGATATCGTCTAGGTGCTCGGTGGCAAACGACGAATTGGTCAGCTCCGCCAGGTACATGACGCCGCGCGCCGGATCGGGCAGCGCCTTGACGGTGGCGTCGATGGCGGCGCGGCGCCCCGATGCACCGCCCTGTTCGACGAAGCGCGCGCCGCGCACGGTAAGCGCCTCGGCCGCGTCGGCGCCTGAGAGAATTCCGCCCGGCACCAAAAGCCGCGCCAGCACGCGCTGGTATTCCTCCATCTCCTTCGAGGGATCGGCGCGGTAGAGCGG
>JAYOXJ010000102.1:6521-10682 GCA_038152725.1 Rhodospirillaceae bacterium | reverse complement strand
AGGCCGTAGCCCATGCAGTCGGTGCCCCAGCGCAGGAACTGTACCTCCTCCTTGAGGCGATAGAACGGCGCTTCGTCGTCGCGCAGGAACATGTCGGGCGAGGTCACCAGCATCCAGGCCTTGGCGAGGCTGTCGCATTTCCGGGTCCGGATCGGCTTGCCGTTGTGCGTGCTCGGGTGGCCGGTGGCGCCGATCCAGCGTTCGTCGAGCGCCGGCATGTCGATGACGCCGGCGATGACGCGCGAGCCCTCGGGGCCGTTGTGCATCAGGCCGATCAAGGTGCCGAACAGCGGCTTGCCGACCAGGAACGACTTGGTGCCGTCGATCGGGTCGATCACCCAGACGTATTCGGCGTCGATGCGCGCCTTGCCGTATTCCTCGCCGTAGATGCCGTGATCGGGGTGTTTCGCCTCGATCATTTCGCGGATGCGGGCCTCGGCCTCCTTGTCGGCGATCGAGACCGGGCTTTCGTCGGCCTTGACCTCGGCCTCGACGGGAGTGCGGAAATAGGCGCGCGTGATCGGCCGTGCGGCTTCAGCCAGCGCGACGGCGAAAGCGATCAGGCTGTCGGGACAGCGATCCAAGCGAGCGGGGGCCGCGTCAGGGCAGCGGCTTGGGGGAGTCGCTGAGCGAGCGCAGGTAGACCAGCAGGTCGGCCAGTTCCTCGGGTTTCTTCACCCCGGCGAAACCCATCTTGGTGCCGGGCGCGAAGCCTTTCGGGTTTTCCAGGAAATGGCCGAGATCGGCGTAGCTCCAATCGCCACCCTTCGACTTCAGGGCATCGGAGTAGCCGAAACCGCCATGGCCGCCCTTGGCGCGGCCGACCACGTCCCAGAGGTTCGGGCCGACCCGGTCCTTGCCGCCCTTTTCCGCCGTGTGGCAGGCCTTGCACTTGCCGAAGGCCTTTTCGCCCTTGGCCGCATCGGCCTTGGCGAGCAGGGTGACGACATCGACCGGGGCGGCGTCGCTCTTGGCTTCCTTGGCCTCGCCCGGTTCGGCCGAAGCGACGGCATAGTGCGGCTTTTCCGGCACATGCGCGTATACCAGCATGTTTCCCAGCATATTGGCGCCGAAGGCGACCCAGCCCGCGATCAAGAGGCCGAGGCTGAGCTTGTGATACCATTCGAAATGCATGTGGCGGTCCTTCCCTGGAAACTAGGGTCTTGCAATCGCGGGCGAATGTAACCGCTCACGTCCACCGATGCAATCACCGAGGCCGCCGGTAGGGCTTAGCGTTCGGGGGTGCAATCGGGCGCCAAAGCCACTAATCTCCGGCCCCGAACAGGGAATCGGGAGCGCCTCATGAACCCTGCCATGAACCCCGTCATCGTCATTCCGGCCCGCCTGGCCTCGACCCGGCTGCCCGATAAGCCGCTCGCCGACATTTGCGGCCAGCCGATGATCGTCCAGGTCTGGCGCCGCGCCATGGAGGCCGATGCCGGCCCGGTCGTCGTCGCCGCCGCCGAGGCGGCGATCGCCGATGCCGTTACCGCGGCCGGCGGCGCGGCGGTGCTGACCGATCCCAAGCATCCCTCCGGCTCCGACCGAATCCACGAGGCGTTGGAGCGCTTCGACTCCGCGGGCAAGCACGACGTGGTGGTGAACCTGCAGGGCGATCTGCCGACCATCGACCCAGGCATCGTGCAGGCCGTGCTGGAACCGCTCGCCGATCCGGCCACCGACATCGCCACCCTGGTCTGCGAGATCAAATCGGCCGAAGAACGCACCAATCCCAACGTGGTCAAGGCGGCGGTCGGGTTCCGGCCCGGGAAGCAGAGCGGCCGCGCGCTCTATTTCAGCCGCGCCACCGTGCCGTGGTCTGACGTCGAGGGGGCGCCGCTCTACCACCACATCGGCATCTACGCCTACCGGCGCGAGGCGCTTCGGCGCTTCGTCCAGTTGCCGCCGGGCGTGCTCGAGATGCGCGAGCGGCTGGAGCAGTTGCGCGCCTTGGAGAACGGCATGGTCATCGCCGCCAGGCTCGTTGACACGGTTCCGCTCGGCGTCGATACTCCGGCCGACCTGGAACGCGCCCGTGCCATTCTCGCCGGCGCCGACTGAAATCGAACCTCGAACACGGGACGGAACCGGCGCATGAGCGAAGCCGCGAACACCATATCCTTCCAGGGTATGCCGGGTGCATACTCGATGATGGCGTGCCGCGCCGCCTACCCGGAAATGACGCCGCTGCCGTGCCGCACCTTCGTCGATGCCTTCGAGGCGGTGAAGCAGGGCAGGGCGCGCCTCGCCATGATCCCGATCGACAATTCGGTCGCCGGCCGCGTCGCCGACATCCATCATCTGCTTCCCGATTCGGGGCTGCACATCATCGGTGAGCACTTCCAGCGGGTGAACCACCAGCTGCTCGGCGTCAAAGGCGCCACCGTGGACGGGCTGACCAAGGTCCACAGCCACGTGCACGCGCTCAATCAGTGCCGCAAGCTGATCCGCGAGATCGGCGTCGAGGCCGTCGTCCACGTCGATACCGCCGGCGCCGCCCAGGACGTCGCCAAGTGGCAGGACAAGACCCAGGGCGCAATCAGCTCCGAACTGGCGGCCGAGCTCTACGATCTCCAGGTGCTGCGCTCCGACGTCGAGGACGCCGAGCACAACACCACGCGTTTCGTCGTCATGGCCACCGACGCCATCGACCCCGGGCCCGAGCGCACCGATCTGGTCACCACCTTCACCTTCGAGGTGCGCAACATCCCCGCGGCGCTCTACAAGGCGCTCGGCGGCTTCGCCACCAACGGCATCAACATGACCAAGCTGGAAAGCTACGTGGACGCCGATTTCGTCGCGGCACGGTTCTACGCCGACGTCGAAGGCCATCCCGAACAGCGCCCGCTCAAGCTGGCGCTGGAGGAACTCGACTTCTTCTCCCACAACGTCCACATCCTCGGCACCTACCCGCAGCATCCGTTCCGCAAGCGCGGCTGAGCCAAACCGTGACGGGGTTCCGGTCATGACCATGCTCGCTTTCGATTTCTACATCTCCATGCGCTCGCCCTATTCCTACCTGGTGACGCCGCGCCTGGACGCGTTGCGCAAAGCCTACGACGTCGAAATCAACGCGCGGCCGGTCTATGCCATCGGCGCGCGCGATCCAGGCTGGTTCAAGACCCTCAATCCGCTCTGGATGTCCTACTTCGTCGCCGACCAGCAGCGCAGCGCCGAATTTCTCGGCGTGCCGTTCGCCCTGCCACGCCCCGATCCGATCGTGCAGGATTTGAAGACCGGCACCATCGCCGCCGACCAGCCGCACATCCGCGGCTTGACCCGCTTGGCCGCCGCCGGCGCCGAGAGGGGCCGCGGTTTCGACCTGGTGCGCGAAGTCAGCGCCTTGGTGTTCGACGGCAGCGTCGACGGCTGGAACCAGGGTGATCACCTGAAGAACGCGGTGGCGCGCGCCGGTCTCGACTTCGACGAACTGCAATCCGCCATCGACGCCGACCCGGCGCATTTCGATGCGATCGTCGTCGCCAACCAGGACGCGCAAAAGGCCGCCGGCCATTGGGGCACGCCGTTGATGGTGTTCAACGGCGAGCCGTTCTTCGGCCAGGACCGTTTCGAGATGCTGAAGTGGCGCCTGGAACAGAACGGCCTGACGCGCCGCTGACGCGCCGGCTGCGCCCGATCAGGACCAGACCGATTCGCTGGCGCGGTTCTTCGCCGTCTCTTGTGCCTTGGTGAATAGTGCCCACTCGTGCTGCGGCAGGAAACGCTGCGCCAGGAAGCGGTAGGTCTCGGCCAGGAGCGCTTCGCAGGTGCGCGAACGCCGGGCCGGGCAATCGTGCCATTTGGTGGCGATTTCGTTCCACGCCCAGAAGCGGCGGAACAGGTCGTCGCGGGCGTCGCGGATGAACTTCACCTGCGACGCCATGTTTTTGATGACGGCAATGATCTCGCCGGTTTGGGCGTCGATCTCCTCGAAGCGCTCGCGAAAGCGCGACATGGGCCCATCGCATAGTTTGCGCACCTGGGTCACCGTTTCCATCACGCCGTGATCGTGCCGGTAGAGATCGGCGAGCTGGCCGATGCGCGTTTCGACCACCGAGAGGTGGTCGAACTGGTCGCGCAACGCCTCGATATAGGCGAACTCCTCGGCCAGGCCCGCAATCAGGCTAATCATTTCCTCTTTGTTGTCTTCGGCGATGCCGA
>JAYOXJ010000102.1:351-6511 GCA_038152725.1 Rhodospirillaceae bacterium | reverse complement strand
GCGTTGATCTTCGCCTTCATCGCCGGTTCGTCGGCGATCATCTCGAGCTGGGTGCGGTCGCAAACGACTTCCTCGTCGCCCGCCATCCACGATACCAGCTGCATGGAGAGGCGCGTCTGCGCGATCTTGCGGTGTTTGTCGCTGACATCCCAGGAGGCTTCGCCCGTCTTCAGTTCGTTCGGCACCGCGTCGCCGACATGGAGCGCGCGGACGTAGTCGAGCGACTTCGCCAAGAATTCCAACATGACCGCGTCGGGATCGCCGTCGGAGAGCTTGAGTTCTGATTTCAAGGTGTCGAGCTTGACCGCCGCCGTCTTGTTGCCGAGCGACATCGACATCCGGCACTCGCCGGAGAGGTCGTCCTTGAAGAAGTAGGCGTCCTTCAACGCGGTGAAGAACTTACTCTGGAACTCGACCGTATCCGGAACCTGTATCTCAGCCTGAACCATTGCTCGAACCTCTCGTCAGTAGCGTCGAAATCCCGACCGCATCGTTTTACGCCGCGGCCTGGATCTCGCGAAGGCGCGTCAACCCTTCCTTCATCTCCGACATGATGAACTCCGACCGGCGCACCGGGCCGCCCACGTCACGTGCCGGGAATTGCCACGCCCAGCCGTCCATTTTGACGCTCAGCGCACACAGCGAGCCGCCGATGATGCGATGGTTGCTCTGGATCCGGTTCTTGACCTGCTTGAACCGCTCGGCGCTGAGGTCGGCCCACATGTTTTCCGTATCGCGCTCGAAGGTCTCGAGCCGGCCGCCGATGGCGGTCAGCAGGTTGACGATGCTCGATTCGACCAGATTGCAGGTGTCCATCAGCAGGTAGTTGTTCCGGAACTGGTAGCTTTTCTTGAGGTCGTCGACGGCCAGCGAGAATTCGTCGACGATCGGTTCGATGTGGTCCATACAGCTGCGGAAATAGGAGAGCGACAGGAACACGTCGCCGAAATCCTCCAGAAATTTCGGTACGTCCATGATGCCGATGCCGAGGCTGTTCGCCATCGCTTGCAGGCGCGCGCGGGCCTTCTCGACGTTGGGGTCGGCGAACAGCGCGATGACGTCTTCGAAACCGTTTATCTTGAGGTCGTCGTCGCCGTAAATTTTGGCGATCAACGGTTCCGTGAACACCTTCATGTAGCGAGAGAGTTCCGCCTTCTTCTTGTCCGAGAGATTGAGCGCCGCCATGTCGTTCACCTTGATGCCCAACTCGCGCAGCGAGATGCGCAGGCTGTAGACATCGAAACTGGGCAACAACGCGAGTTGGCGCAGCAGAAGGAAGTCTTTCGGCGGGTCCATGATTTCCCAGCCGAACTCGCTCGGCAGGTCCTCGATATTCAACTGGCCGCTGCCGATGCCGTTGCCGCTGAACAGTTCGATGACGGAGCGCACCGAATTGTTCTTGATCATGCGGGCCTCGCGGAGCACGCGGGTTTCGAGATCCAGCGCGCACAACGGAAGCACATGCAAGGCGTCGCGGTCGGCGTCGGAAATTCGGTTCGGCGGTGAACTCGTGTCTAACATCGATTTAGCCCCCAAAAAGCGATCTCTGTGGCAGGACTGCCTTGGCGTTCGAAAACGCGGGTCGAGAATGCGGTGCCGATATCGATACACACCCTAAGGCATATTTAATATAATCTAATGATATAGATCAAGGGTGTAAAAAATTTTATCTTATTTCATAGGTTGTATGGCCAAGACCAGGGCCGCCCGAAGGCCGCTGTCGCGCCGGGCTTTACCGGCGCAATTCTTTGTGACAAGCTCACGAATGAGAACAAATTAGGAACTCGTTCGGTCTTAACGCGAGGCGCCGGGTGGCAGCCGATATCGAAACCATCCTTCTTTGCCGCGACTGCCTGGACCTCTCCAGGGGGCCGGGCGGGGCCTGTCCGGCCTGCGGCTCCGAGCGCGTCGTCGCGCATACGGAACTCGATCGGCTCGAAATCGCGCATATCGACTGCGACGCCTTCTATGCCTCGGTCGAGAAGCGTGACAACCCGGCGATCCGCGACAAGCCGGTGATCGTCGGCCACGCCGGCGGACGCGGCGTCGTCACCACGGCCTGTTATATCGCGCGGAAGTTTGGGCCGCGCTCGGCGATGCCGATGTTCAAAGCCATGGAGATGTGCCCGCACGCCGTCGTCGTCGCGCCCGACATGGCCAAGTACAAGCGCGTCAGCAACCAAATCCGCGCCATCTTCGCCGCCGCCACGCCGATCATCCAGCCGGTCTCCTTGGACGAGGCCTATCTTGATCTGTCGGATGCCGCCCGCGCCGAGTTGGGCGAGAAGGCCGAGGGGCCTCCGGCGCTGGCCCTGGCCGAGATCGCGCGCCGCATCGAGCGCGAGGTCGGCATCACCGTCTCGGTCGGGCTCTCGCACAACAAATTCCTGGCCAAGCTGGCCTCCGACTTGAACAAGCCGCGCGGCTTCTCGGTCATCGGCCACGCCGAGACGGTCCAGTTCCTCTCCAAGCTGCCGGTCGGCAAGATCAACGGCGTCGGCACGGTGACGGCCAGGCGCCTCGCCGACTACGGCATCGAGACCATCGGCCAGCTGCAACGCATCCCCGACGCCGAACTGGTGCAGCGCTTCGGCAAGTTCGGCAAGCAACTGGCCGGCTTCGCCCGCGGCGAGGACGAGCGCCGCGTCACCGTCGGCGGACCGACCAAGAGCATCTCCGCCGAGACCACCTTCAGCCGCGACACCAACCGCGCCGCCGAGCTGAAGGCGGCGCTGGAGCCCTTGTGCCAGCGCGTCGCCGAGCGCCTGAAGCGCGCCGAATACGCCGGCGGCACCGTCGTGCTCAAGCTCAAGACCGCCGACTTCAAGGTGCTGACCCGCAACCGACAGCTGCCCAACCCGACACAGCAGGCGAGCGTCATCTTCGAGCAGGCCGCCGGCCTGGTCGAGCGCGAGGCCGACGGCCGTTATTTCCGCCTGATCGGCGTCGGCGTCGCGGATATCGTGCCGTCGGCCGAGGCCGACCCGCCCGATCTGTTCCAGCGCCTGGGCTGAGCGCATCCGGCCCACGGAAACTTGAACGAAAACGTGAACGGTTTTCGTTTGCTGTTTCGGACCAATCGGTCCTATTTTGAGCCGTAACGCCGGTCGTCGGCGCCAAACCGAATTCCCCCGAGGAGAACACCAAATGTCCGACATTACGCCCCTGATCCCGCGCCAGCCCGTCCCCGCCCTCGAACTGCCTTTGGTCGGCGGCGGCACCTGGAAGCTCTCGGAGCGGACGCCGAAGAATTTCACCATGGTGGTGTTTTACCGCGGCCTGCATTGCCCGATCTGCTCGCGCTATCTGGGCGATCTCAATAAGAAGGCCCAGAAGTTCGCCGAACTCGGCGTCGACGTGCTGGTGGCGTCTTCCGACGACCAAGAGCGCGCCGAGCGCGCCAAGGCGGAGTGGGGCCTGGATGCGGTCGACCTCGCCTATGACCTCGACCTCGTGACCGCGCGCAAATGGGGTCTCTACGTTTCGACCTCGCGCGGCAAGACCTCCGTCGGCATCGAAGAGCCGGCGATGTTCGCCGAACCCGCCCTCTATCTCATGCGCCCCGACGGCACGCTCTATTTCGGCACCGTGCAGACCATGCCGTTCGCCCGGCCGTCGTTCGCCGACATCCTGGCCGCCATCCAGAAGGTGTTGGAAGTGAACTACCCGGCGCGTGGCGAGGTGCTGTCGGTCGCTTAGGCGGTACCTTCGACGTCGTCGAGCCAGCTCTGCACCAGCCAGCGCGCGATCGAATCGCGCCGGGGTAGGCGCGGCTCGCCCTCGCCCGCCGTGTCCCATTCCTTGAAGGCGCGGACTTCTTCGGCCGTGAACCAGCGCGCGTCGGTGATCTCATCGGGGTCGCAGACGATCTCGGTGGTCGTGGCCCGAGCCCGGAAGCCCAGCATCAGCGATGCCGGGAACGGCCACGGCTGCGACGCCATGTAGCGGACCTCCGACGTGCGCACGCCGGTCTCCTCATGCACCTCGCGGCGCACCGCCTCTTCCAGGCTTTCGCCCGGCTCGACGAACCCGGCTAGCGTCGAATAGAGCGGAAACTCCCAGCGCCCGCTGCGTCCCAGCAGGCACATCGGCGGCTGGCCGCCGCCGCCCGGATGATCGACCAGCATGATCACGGCGGGGTCGGTGCGCGGGAAGCTCGGGCGTTCGCAATCGGGGTTGGTGCATTTCCGCATGTGGCCGCCGTCGCGGCTCTCGGTAGGGCTGCCACAGTAGCCGCAGAAGCCGTGGTTGCGGTGCCAGTAGGCGAGGCCGCGCGCGTAGGCGAGCACGCCGGCATGGTCGCGCGGGATCATCCACCCGAGCTGACGCAGATCGACGAAGCTGCCGCCGCCGCCGGCGAGCGCCACCGCGTCGTGTTCGTCCAGGTGGCTCAGGTCGGCGCCGAAATAGGGTACGTCGCCGTCGCCGAGGCCTAAGAACACTAGGTTCTCCGCCGCCGCCAGCAGTTCGGGCGCATCCATGCGCGTCGGCATCGCCGCCGCGGGCCCGCCCGCCACATCGACGATCAGGCTCTTGTTGCGCCAAACCGCGACGAAGCGTGCGTCGGCGGCGCCCAGGCGCGCCTCGACCCAGGTCGCATCCTTTCGGCTCACCCCGGCGCGGTCGAGCGGCACGGCGGTATAGATCAGCGACAGGATCGAATTTTCGGACGTCTTGTCGGACATGGCGGCAACTTGCCACGGCCAAGGGCGGGCGGCAACCGCGGGGGCAGCTGCCGGCATTGTTGAATTGGCGTGAAATAGCGGCATAAGTTTTATTGCTGATATCATATTCATTTTGTAATGGTTTGGTTATGCAATTAGTCCAGTCCTTATTGCAAAACTTGGGCCTGCTCGCGCTTGCGGCCGTCTTGATATTTCTTGTGAGTGCCAAGTTCGACTTGGCGCCGGGGAGCGCGACGCGTCTGGCGATCAAAGGGCTTCTATACGGTTTTGCGTCCGTAATCGTCGTGCAGTTTCCAATCGAAGGGCCGGTGGGTTCCTCCTTCGACACGCGCGCGGCGCCGGTGTTGATTTCCGGCTTTTTTGGCGGCGCCATATTGGGAACCATTACAGCCGTGATCGGTGCAATCGCCAGATACAATGTCGGTGGCCCTACCGCGATTGGCGGTATCGTGAGCTTCGGCCTCTATCTCATTGCCGCGTTGGCATTTCGAAAGTTTTTTTATCCGCGCAGGCTCGGGGTGGTTGGTTTTGCGGTCTTCGCCTGTTGCGCCACATTGGCGGTCGTCCCGGCATTTTTTATCGGGCAAACGATCGAAACGGGATGGCGAATCATAACTACGTTCTGGCCGGTTCTTTTGGCCGGCAATTTGATCGGCACCATCATCCTGGGGCTGATCGTCGAGCAAATTCGAGTGATGGAGGATGGACAGCGCGAAGCGGCCTCTATCATAAAGGCCTCGCCGGACGGGATTATTACCGTCGACAAGAACATGCAGATTCTCACTTTCAATCCGAGCGCCACCAAGATGTTCGGTTGGCGGGAAAGCGAGATTGTCGGACGCAAGATCGAAACGTTGATCCCGACACAACACACCAAGAACCATGCCGATCAGGCTCGCGAATTTCTCAATGACAATTCCGCCGTATCCCGGGAGATGACCGGATACCGGGTCGTTTACGCCAAGCGAAAGAACGAAGAAGTTTTTCCGGTGCTGATCTCTTTATCCAAGTATTGGCGCTCCTACGAAAATATCGTCGTGGCGACGGTTCATGACATGACGGTCGTTCAGTCCGCCAAGGCCGATCTGACAAAAATGTCCGAGCAATTGGCCAGGCAATTGAAAGACGCGATCGCCGCGAACGAGTCCAAGAACCGTTTTCTCGCGAATATGAGCCATGAACTCAGGACCCCTCTGAACGCAATCATCGGATTCTCGGGATTCCTTGAAAGCACCCGGCTCGGGGTTGTTACAAAAGAGAAGACGATGGAATACCTTACGGATATCCGGCGCAGTGGCGAAGAACTCCTGGCGATGATCAACGACGTGATCGACATCGCAAAAATCGAAGAGGACCGGCTCGATTTCGCGGTCACGCCGTTGAACGTAAAGGTCATTGCCGACCGGGCAGTGAAGTTGACGGAGGCTCACGCCCGAAGCCGCTTGTGCGACTTCCTGTTCGCCCAGCAATGCCCG
>JAYOXJ010000102.1:0-239 GCA_038152725.1 Rhodospirillaceae bacterium | reverse complement strand
TGAAGTTGACGGAGGCTCACGCCCGAAGCCGCGGGATTACCATTGATCAAATGATCGACGCCGAGCTCGCTCTGGGCGACCAGCAGGCGGTCCAGCAGGTTCTGACAAACCTTCTTACCAACTCGATCAAATATTCGAGTCCGGGCACGAAGGTCGCAATCCGCTCGCAAAGGCAAAGCGGTCGCGTAGCGATCATCGTCGAGGACGAGGGCATCGGCATTCCTCAATCGTTTATCGAC
>JAYOXJ010000101.1:9138-10868 GCA_038152725.1 Rhodospirillaceae bacterium | reverse complement strand
TCCAGCGCCTGTTCCAGATCGGCCAAGATGTCGTCGATGTGCTCGATGCCGATGGACAGGCGCACGTAACCCGGCGTCACGCCGGCCTGCGCCTGTTCCTCGGCCGAGAGCTGCGAGTGCGTCGTCGTCGCCGGATGAATGGCGAGCGACCGCGCGTCGCCGATGTTGGCGACATGATAGAACAACTCGAGCGCGTCGATGAATTTGCGTCCCGCGTCCTTGCCGCCCTTGAGCTCGAACCCGACCAGCGCGCCGTGGCCGCCGTTGAGATAGAGATCGCGCCGGCGTGCCAGTTCGCCCGACTGCTGGCCGGGATGAATGACGTTGGTGACTTTGGCGTGGCCCTTGAGATAGTCGGCGACCTTGGTCGCGTTCTCGCAGTGGCGGTCGATGCGGAGCGGCAGGGTTTCCAGCCCCTGGATGAACTGGAACGCGTTGAACGGGCTCATGGCGGCGCCGACGTCGCGAAGCAGGATGACACGCGCGCGGATGATGTAGGCGATCGGCCCCAAGGGTTTCACCGCCTCGGTCCAGACCGCACCGTGATAGCTCGGGTCGGGCTGGTTCAGCGTCGGGAAACGCTCGCCACCGGCTTCCCAGTCGAAATTGCCGCCATCGACGATGAGCCCGCCGATCGAGGTGCCGTGGCCGCCGATGTACTTGGTGGTCGAATACACGACTACGGCCGCGCCGTGGTCCAACGGCCGGCAGATCACCGGCGCGGCGGTGTTGTCCATGATCAGGGGCACGCCGAGCGAACGGCCGACGTCGGCGACTTCCTTGATCGGGAAGACGTTGAGCTTAGGGTTCGGCAGGGTCTCCGCGTAGTAGCAGCGCGTTTTCGCGTCGGTGGCGCGGCGGAAATTCTCCGGGTCGCTCGGGTCGACGAAACGGCACTCGATGCCCATGTCGCGGAGTGTGTTGGCGAACAGATTCCAGGTGCCACCGTAGATATCGGTGGAGCTGACGAAATTATCACCGGCGCGGCAGAGGTTGAGCACGCTGAAGGTCGTGGCCGCCTGGCCCGACGCGACGGCGAGCGCGGCGACGCCACCCTCGAGCGCGGCGACGCGTTTTTCCAGCACGTCGCAGGTCGGGTTCATGATGCGGGTGTAGATGTTGCCCAGCTCCTTCAGCGCGAACAGGTTTTCGGCATGCTGAGTGGAATCGAACTGGTAGGACGTCGTCTGGTGGATCGGCACGGCGACGGAATGCGCGCCCGGATCGGCGCGGTAACCGGCGTGCAGCACGATGGTTTCCGGATGCTTGGTCTCGGCCATGGCTTGGTCCTCCCCTGAGGTATCGTGATTGGTTGACTCGAATGTGCCCAAGAAGTTCCGAAAGTCAATCCGGGGATGCAGCGCAAGCGCAATTCGGCTAGGCTCCCCGCCATGGACAGATACCTGCTCTATTTCGCCGATCCCATGTGTTCGTGGTGCTGGGGCTTCGCGCCGGTGACCGCCAAAATCCAGGAGACCTTCGGCGACAAGCTGACGATCCGGCTGTTCATGGGCGGGCTTCGGCCCGGCAATACCCAGCCCTGGAACGACCGCGCCAAGGCGCAGACGCGCGAGCACTGGGAGCACGTGCACGAACGCTCGGGCCAGCCGTTCGACTTCTCGTTCTTCGAGCGCGAGGGTTGGGTCTACGACACGGATCCCGCCGCCCGCGCCGGGGTCACCGCCCGGCGCCTCGACGAGAGCCGGGCGATGGACTTCCGGCGCGCCGTC
>JAYOXJ010000101.1:0-9128 GCA_038152725.1 Rhodospirillaceae bacterium | reverse complement strand
GCGTTCTACACCGAAGCCCGCGACGTCACCGATACCGACGAACTGGTCAAGGTGGCGGAGGAATTCGGTTTCGACGGCGCGACCTTCCGCGAGACTTTCGAGGCGCCGGAAACCCAGCAGGAAACTCAAGCCGACTACTGGTATTCGCAGCAGGCCGGCATCCGCGGTTTCCCGGCGTTGCTTGCGGTCGCAGATCAAAAGGCCGCCGCCGTGACGTTCGGCTATCAGCCCTGGGAGGCGATCGGCCCGGCGCTGGAAGGCTGGATGAACGCGCCCGAGGCGGAGGCGCCGGCCACGTGAGCAGCGACGAGCTGACGGCGGCAACCCGTTTTTCCGGTCTTGCCGAGGGCTATGACCGTCACCGACCCGATTATCCATCCGAGATTTTGATGCATATCGCCGCCGCGCCGGCGTCGGGCGTACCGAAACTCGCCATCGATGTCGGCGCCGGCACCGGTATCGCCACCCGCCTGATCGCATCGCTGTTGCCGCCCGAATGGCGCATCTGCGGCGTCGAGCCGAACGCCGACATGCGCGACCAGGCCGCCGCGCGCGAAGGCGAGGGGAGCCGCGTCAGCTATATCGACGCCGCCGCCGAAGCATTGCCGTTCGAGGCGGGTGCCGCAGGGCTCGTCACCGTCGCCCAGGCAATCCACTGGTTCGACAGGCCGAGCTTCTATGCCGAGGTCGGCCGTGTGCTGGCGCCCGGCGGCGCCTTCGCCATCCTCTATAACGACCGCGATCTCGATCGGCCGGGCCTGCTCGACGATTTCGAGACCCTGATAGAACGCGAGATTCCGCCCTACGACCGCTACTACCGCCAGGGCAAGGACAGCGAGGACGACCAGGACCGCGAACTCGGCGCGCTCGACTGGACCACCGGCGTCCGGCGCCATCGCGCCCGCCATGCCAAGATCATGATACCTGCCGATTTCGCCGGGCTCATGCTGTCGCGCTCCAAACTCAAGCCCTATACGGCGAAGTACGGCGCCGACGAGGCTCGCCGGCGGCTCGAACGGTTGGCCGCGGAACATACCGACGAAGAAGGCAACGTCGCCGTCGGCATCACCGCGCGCGTGCATATCGCGGTCCGGCGATGACGGAGAAATACGGCGCCGCACTGCCTGCCGAAATCCGCGAGGGCCGGCTCGACAACGGCAACGGCCTCGAAATGCATGTGCTGGAAGCGGGCGAGGCGGGCCGGCCGGCGCTGCTTCTGCTGCACGGCTTTCCCGAACTTGCCTACAGCTGGCGCAAGGTGATGGGTCCGCTGGCGGCGGCCGGCTACCACGTCATCGCACCCGACCAGCGTGGCTACGGCCTGACCACCGGCAGCGACGACCGCTACGACTGCGACATCGGCCAGTTCCGCATGCTCAACCTGGTGCGCGACGCGCTCGGCCTATTGGGCACGCTGGATATACCTCATGTCCATGCCGTCATCGGCCACGACTTCGGCTCCTTCGTCGCGGCGCATTGCGCGCTGATCCGCCCCGACATGTTCCGCCGCGCGGCGATGATGAGCGCGCCCTTCGCCGGGCCGCCCAAGCTGAACGCCGCGCCGGCCCCCGACATCGACGCCGAACTCGCCAAGCTAACGCCGCCCAGGAAGCACTATCAGCGCTACTACGCGACGCGGCCGGCCAACGACGACATGAGGCGTTGCGCGCAGGGCGTGCACGACTTCCTGCGCGCCTATTTCCATGTGAAGAGCGCGGACTGGAAGGCCAACGCACCCTATGCGCTCTCCGGTTGGTCGGCCGAGGAACTGGCCAAGATGCCGACCTACTACATTATGGACTTAAGCCAAACCATGGCCGAGCAGGTGGCGCCCGAGATGCCGACGGCGGCGGAAATCGCCGCCAACGCCTGGCTTTCGGACGATACACTCCGCGTCTACAGCGACGCCTACGCAAGGCGCGGCTTCCAGGGCGGGCTCAACTGGTACCGCTGCCGCTTCGTCGAGGCGATCCAGCGCGAAAGCCAGCTCTTTTCCGGCCGCGCCATCGATGTGCCGAGCCTCTTCGTCGCGGGCAAGAGCGACTGGGGCACCTATCAGGTGCCGGGTTCGGTCGAGGCCATGGAAGGGCGGTCGTGCACCGATTTCAGGGGCCGCCACCTGATCGATGGCGCCGGTCACTGGGTTCAGCAGGAACGGCCGAAAGAAGTGATCGACATACTCCTGCCGTTTCTCGCCGGCGGCTAAGACGCGCCGACTTCGGGTGAACTTTCCCGGCCCAGGCCGTCACGCATGGACATGCGACGGCCATTCCATCGAACCTCCCGAAGGTTCCCACGGACCGCTTTCGCGAACGTGAAGCGCGGATTTCGACGATTTCGCTATAATGGCGCCATGATCGACCGTCGCCGCTTTCTCAGCCTTGCCGCCGCCAGTTTCGCCACAGGTGCCGCCGCCTTGGCGCAGCGGCCGGCCATCGCCGCCACCGGGCGCATCACCAAGCCGATCCCGAAATCGGGCGAGCGCATCGGCGTCATCGGCATGGGGTCGTGGATCACCTTCAACGTCGGCGGCGACAGCGCCGCGCGCGCGGCGCGCACCAAGGTGCTGGATGCCTTCTTCAAGGCCGGCGGCGGTATGGTCGATTCTTCGCCGATGTACGGTTCTTCGGAAGAGGTCATCGGCCATTGCCTGGGCTAGTTGCGGCCCGAGGGCGGGTTGTTCTCCGCGACCAAGGTCTGGACGTCGTCGAAGGCGGAAGGCTCCGAGCAATTCAAGGACTCGCTCCGGTTCTGGGGCCTGCCAAAGCTCGATCTCTACCAGATCCACAACCTGGTCGCCTGGCAGGACCACCTGGAGACGCTCAAGGCACTGAAGGCGGAAGGGCGCATTCGCTACATCGGCATCACCACCTCGCACGGCCGGCGCCACCGCGACCTCGACCGGATCATCAAGACCCGCCCGGAGTTCGATTTCGTCCAGCTCACCTACAACCCGGACGACCGCGAAGCCGAGGCCCGGCTTTTGCCGGCGGCGCAGGCGCACGGCCTCGGCGTCATCGTCAACCGGCCGTTCCAGCGGGGCGACCTGCTAGAGCGCATCGGCAGGAAACCGCTGCCGGGCTGGGCGGCGGAGATCGGCGGCACCGGCTGGCCGCAGGTGCTGCTCAAGTTCGCGGTCTCGCACCCGGCCGTCACCTGCGCCATTCCGGCCACCAGCCAGGTTCCGCACATGGTCGAGAACATGGCCGCCGGCACCGGTGCATTGCCAGACGCCGATATCCGCAAGCGTATTACCGGTATCGTCGCGGGCCTCTGACATGGAAACGCTGCTCGGCTACTCGCTGTCGGATTTCATCCCGTTCTCGCCGGCGACCTATCTCCGCATGATCGAGCGCTACCAGGCCGACAACTTTCCGATCCACTGGATCGGCTGGGCCGGCGGGCTGGGCCTGCTTTGGCTGGTGAAGCGGGGGCAGGGGCGCGCAGCGGCGCTGGCGCTCGCCGTCTGCTGGATCTGGATCGGGCTGATCTTCCACCGCGGCTATTACGCCGAGCTCAACTGGGCCGCCGGATACTTCGCCTGGGCCTTCGCGCTCGAGGGCGTGCTGCTCGGCGTCGCCAGCGCCGAGGCCGAATTGGCGCCACCGGCGGCGGGGCCGTCGGCGATGATCCGCATCGCCGTCATCGGCCATCCGCTGTTCACGGCCTTGAGCGGCGCCAACTGGATGAGCGGCGGCTTCTTCGCCACCGCGCCCGATCCGACCGCCGCCGCGACACTCGGCCTGGCACTCGCGTTCACCGGCTGGCGGCGCTGGGTTCTCTCGGTCATTCCGCTGGCATGGTTCGCCATCGGCCTGCTTAACGCGCTCGGCATGAACCGTCCGGCGCTCGGCTTCACCGCCGGTCTTGGCTTGGCGCTATTCACGCTGTTTTCGATTTGGCCCGGTCGGGTGCACCCAGTAAAGTGACCGCCCGGAAAAGGGCAATCCCATGATCGAATTCTATTACGCGCCGACGCCGAACGGCTGGAAAGTCGCCATCATGCTGGAAGAATGCGGTCTCGACTACGAGACGCACGGCTGACCGAGGGCGACCAGTTCACGCCGGAATTCCTGGAAATCAGCCGGCTGGAAAGTCGCCATCATGCTGGAAGAATGCGGTCTCGACTACGAGACGCATCTGATCCGGCTGACCGAGGGCGACCAGTTCACGCCGGAATTCCTGGAAATCAGCCCCAATGCCAAGATGCCGGCGATCCGCGATCTGGGTGCAGATGGCGGTCCGCTCAGCGTGTTCGAGTCGGGCGCCATCCTGCACTATCTGGCGGAAAAGACCGGCCGCTTCATGCCGGCCGACGCCAGGGGCCGCAAGGAAACGCTGGAATGGCTGTTCTGGCAGGTCGGCAACCAGGGCCCGATGGCCGGCCAGCTCAGCCATTTCGTCAACTACGCGCCGAAGGCCGCCGACGAAGGCTTCGAATATGCGCGCAAGCGCTACAAGGGCGAATACGAACGATCGCTGGCAGTGCTGGAGAGGCGCCTTGAGGGGCGCGAGTTCATCCTCGATTTCGGCTACTCCATCGCCGACATGATCGCGTTCCCGTGGGCCTTCATCGCCAAGCCCTTGGGCGTCGACCTCACGCCGTTTCCGAACGTGGCGGCGGGGCGGGGCCGAATAAAGGCGCGCCCGGCGGTCATGCGGGCCAACGACCTCCAAAAGGACGCACACAACCGCCGCCCCGGCATGGCCACGGCGGAGAACAATAAAATTTTTTATAATCAGGGCGCTGACGTTTTTCGTCGCAATCCGGCTTGAAGCCGGAACCGGGGGCTTGATGCGCTCGCGCCAGCGGTCCAACATGCGCCAATGAGCGCATCCATCGCCCCCGACCGCAACCTGTCGCTCGAAGCCGTGCGCGCCACCGAGGCCGCCGCCATCGCCGCCGCGCGGATCATGGGCAGCGGCGACGAACGCGCCGCCGACCAGGCCGCCGTCGCCGCCATGTACCAGGCACTCTCGACCTTTCAGTTCGACGGCACGGTGCGCATCGGCGACGGTGCCGAAGGCGAGGCCGGCCAGCTTTACGTCGGCGAGAAGGTCGGCAACGGCAAGGGCATCAAGGTCGACGTGGCGCTGGTCGCGCTCGAGGGCAAGAGCATCGTCGCGCGCGGCGGCTACAATGCGCTGAGCGTGCTCGCCACCGCCGAGGACGGCGGTTTCCTCACCGTGCCCGACATCTACATGGAAAAGATCGCCGTCGGCGCCGAGGTGCCGGCGGACGCCATCGATCTCGATGCCGAACCGGCCGAGAACCTGAAGGTCGTCGCCGAGGCCAAGGGCGTCGAGGTCTCCGATCTCCTGGTCTGCCTGCTCGACCGCCCGCGTCACAACGACCTGATCGCCAAGGTCCGCGCCGCCGGCGCGCGCGTGCGCCTGATCCTGGACGGCGACGTCAGCGGCGTCATCGCCGCCGGCATGCCGGAGAGCGCCGTCGACGTCTATCTCGGCATCGGCGGCGCGCAGCAGGGCGTGCTGGCCGCCGCGGCACTGCGCTGTTTCGACGCGCACATGCAGTCGCGCCTCGTCATCCGCAGCGCCGACGACGGCGATCTCGCCAAGAAGGCCGGCATCAAGGACCCCAAGCAGAAGTACACGGTCGAGGAAATGGCACGCGGCAACGTCACCTTCGCCGCCACCGGCGTCAGCGAAGGGCCGATGCTGAACGGCGTCGATCTCTACCCCGGCGGCGCCATCACCCATTCGATGGTGATGCGCTCGCGCACCGGCACCTTCCGCTTCATCGAAGGCCACCACGACTTCACGCGGGGAGATGGGTAGGGCGAACGTCGGCGCCGAGTCTATCCAGGAATCAGTTCGAGGCCCGGGTCAGGCGACCAGCAGGCGCTCCAGTTCGGTTTCGAACTCGAAGCGCAACTGCGCCCCTTCTTCTTCCGGCAGCCAAAGCGTCATTTGCGGAAAAATCGTCCGATAGAGCGAGAGGCGCGGCTGCTCCCACGGCAAGGTTTCGGCGGCCTTCGCCTCTGTGAGAATCCGAAATAGCCGGGCACGCACCTTTTCGGGATCGGGCCGATAGGCGGGCGCGGCCGCGCCGCCGCCATCGAGGCCGGCCTGCTGAACCGGACCTGGGGCGACGACGGCCCGCCGGTCGATACCTTCCGCATCGCCCTCGACGAGTCCGAAAGGCTCGACCAGCTCGGCCGTTACGAATACAGGCTGGCGCGCGCCTTCGACACGGTGACGCTGCTGCTCAAGCACCGCCAGGCATGGCGGCGGCAAGAAGGGCGTCATCAAGAAGGGCGCCAGCGGACGGCAACGCCGACGCCGACTCCGGGCCCGACTTTGGCCCCGGCCACGACTCCAGGCCGGTGAGCGCCGGCGGCGCCAGCGGATCGGCTTCGTCCGCGCCATCCGGAAACCGCCGGTCGTTGAATTCGTTGAATAAAATTGGCTTCGTTTTCCACTATTTTTTTTACCGCGTTTTTGCCGGTGCGTTGTGGCAAGCTTGCCGGAACCAAGAGGGAACTTGAGCCATGCAGACCAAGGCGGAATCAGCCCCGGCTGTCCCGCAAGAGCCGGCTCCGGCAGATGCTGTCCCGGCAGATACTGTCCAGGCCGAGGCCGCGTTCCTCGGCGTCGAAAACTCGCTCGAAGGCAAGCTCTGGCTGGAACGCGGGGTCGACGGCCGTGCCGCCATGGCCCTGGCGCAGCGCCTCGGCGTGCCGGAAATGGTCGCCCGCGTGCTCGCCGGGCGCGACATCTCGCTCGACGCCGCGCCGGCGTTCCTCAATCCGACGCTCCGCGACCTGATGCCGAACCCGTCCAAGCTCACCGACATGGACCGCGCCGCCGAGCGCATCGCCGCCGCCATCGTGCAGGGCGAGGCCGTCGGCATCTTCGGCGATTACGACGTCGACGGCGCCACCTCGTCGGCGCTGCTGGTGCGGTTCATCCGCGCGGTCGGCGGGCGCACGCTCAACTACATCCCGGACCGGCTGAAGGAGGGCTACGGCCCGAACGCGCCGGCACTGGCCAAACTGGCGCGTGACGGTGCGTCGATCGTCTTGACTGTCGATTGCGGCACCGCCGCGCACGCGCCCTTGGCCGAAGCCCGCTCCCAGGGCCTCGACGTCATCGTCGTCGATCACCATACCGCCGAGGCTCGGCTGCCGCCGGCCTTCGCCGTGGTCAATCCGAACCGCCTCGACGACGAAAGCGGCCAGGGCCATCTCGCCGCCGTCGGCGTCGCCTATCTGCTGGTGGTGGCGGTCAACCGGGAACTCCGGTCCAGCGGCTGGTACAAGACGCGGCCCGAGCCCGACCTGATGCAATGGCTCGATCTGGTGGCGCTCGGCACCGTCGCCGACGTGGTGCCGCTTTCCGGCCTCAACCGCGCGCTCGTCACGCAAGGCATCAAGGTGATGGCGCGGCGCGCCAACGCCGGCCTCGCCGCGCTCTCCGACGTCGCCGGCATCGACGAGGCGCCGGCGGCCTATCACCTCGGCTTCGTCTTCGGCCCCCGGGTCAATGCCGGCGGACGGGTCGGCGCGCCCGAACTGGGCGCCAGGCTGCTTTCCTGCGACGATTTCTCGGAAGCCACCACCATCGCGCACAAGCTCAACCAGTTGAACCGCGAACGCCAGACGATCGAGGCCACCGTCCTCGACGACGCCATGGAGCGCATCGCCAAGGACAGCGCCGGCGCGCTGGTCTTCACCGCCGGCGAAGGCTGGCATCCAGGCGTCGTCGGCATCGTCGCCAGCCGGCTCAAGGACCGCTACAACCGCCCGGCCTGCGTGCTGGCGTTGGACCCGGATACCGGTCTCGCCACCGGTTCGGGACGATCCGTCACCGGCGTCGATCTCGGCGCCATGGTGATCGCCGCCGGCCAGGCCGGGATCATCGAGAAGGGCGGCGGCCATGCCATGGCGGCCGGCTTCACGGTGGCGGCGGCGAAGCTGGACGAATTCCGCGCCTTCCTCGACGAGCGCATCGCCCAACGCGTCGAGGAGGCGGGGATCCGGCCGACGCTCCGCCTCGACGGCGCGCTATCGACCGCCGGCGCCGACATCGCGCTCGCCGAAAGCCTGGCCGAACTCGGCCCCTTCGGCAGCGGTAACGCGGAACCGCGTTTCGCGCTGGCCAACGTGCGCATCACCTATGCCGACCGGGTCGGCGAAAACCACGTGCGCTGCACGCTGGAAAGCTCTGAGGCCGGGCAAGGCCGCAAGGGGGGCGGCAAGCTCGCCGGCATCTGCTTCCGCGCGACCGACCGGCCGCTCGGCCAGGCGCTGCTGGCCGCCGGCGGCAAGCCCATGCACGTCGCCGGGCGGCTCCGGGTCAACACCTGGCAGGGACGTTCGTCGGCACAATTGAGGATCGATGACGCCCAGCCGTTATGGTAGAACCGTGACAAACCGGGAAGAGGGAACCGCAATGGTCATGCTCGACAAATGGGACAAGCGCTTCATGGAGCTGGCGCGCTTCATTTCGGGTTGGTCCAAGGACCCCTCGACGCAGGTCGGCGCCGTGGTCGCCAATCCGCACACCAAGCGCGTCGTCTCGACCGGTTTCAACGGCTTTCCGGCCGGCGTCGGCGACTACGAGGAACGGCTGCAAACGCGCGAGATCAAGTACGAGATGGTCGTCCACGCCGAGGCCAACGCGCTCTTGTTCGCCGGCCCGGCGGCGGAGGGCTGCTCGCTCTACGTGACACCGCTGCCGCCCTGCGCGCGCTGCGCCGTGCTGGTCATCCAGGCCGGCATCAGCCGCGTCGTCAGCCCGCGCCCGGACCTCACCAAGGAGCCCTGGAAAAGCCAGAGCGCCATCTCCGAACAGATGTTCAAGGAAGCCGGCGTCAAGCTCGACTACGTCGACGAGTTCTGAGCGCTAGCCGGCCTTCGGCACCATCGGCGCCTGCAGGCGCGCGACGTCGTCGAGACCGCCGACCAAGGGCCGCGCATAATCCAGGAAGGCCGGCGTCACGTCGGTGCCGCTGTCTGCGATCAAACTCGCATCCATCACCTTGGTCTTGCCGGCGACGTCGGCAAGTTCGCTGAGCTTGTAGTCGACGGCGTAATCGCCGACCCGGTGGATGGTGACGGTGCCGTCGCGCCCGGCGGTGGCGGCATACTGCACCGCCTTGATGC
>JAYOXJ010000100.1:0-10868 GCA_038152725.1 Rhodospirillaceae bacterium | reverse complement strand
TCAAATCAGGCGATACGGAACCGGAAAGGACGGCAAAGGGATTGGCTGTGAACATCTATACCTCCAACGTTTATCGACGTTCTTTACGTCGGAAATGACAGCCATTTCGACGAATTTGACGGTGAGCTTATGCCACGGCTGGAAGAAAGAAAACTGACTAAAAACCAAATATATAAATAGAAAAAACATATTAAAATCACCGCCGGCCGCGAGCCCAACCGGATGCGGCGGATCAACGCGCCACGAACACCAATATTCCCAACAGCGAAAAGATCGATAGACCGGTCGAGATGACGATCACTGCGTTCGAACGTGTGACGAAAGTGCCGTAATGCTGCGCCAGAACGAAAACCGGAACTCCCGTGGGTAATGCCGCCTGCAACACCGCCACGGCCATCAGCGTTGGCTTGAGTTCGAAGACGTAGACCGCGAGCAGCCACGTAATCAGCGGATGCATGACGAGTTTGGCCAGTACCAGCCAGCCGATCTCCGCCCTGCCCGCATCTGTGACCCCGCGTGACATGAACAGACCCGCGGAAAACATCGCGCAAGGGACATAGGCATCGGCCAGGAACTGACAAAGCGTCGCTGCCAGTTTCGGTACGCCGACACCCATCGCCGAAACTGAAAGGCCGGCCACGGTTGCCCACAGCAGCGGATTGCGCGCCACGCCGAGCAACGGCGCCAGGGTCATGCCGCCACGCCTCTCGCCGCGTTCGAGTTCGGCGAAAACGATGGCGATCGGCATGAACACGGCCCCCGTGATGACGGCGCCGACGATGCCGGGTACCAAAGCCTGATTGCCGAACGCGCCCAGGATCAACGGCAACCCGATGTAACCGGTGCTGGAGAACATGGCACTCAGTCCATGCATCCCGGTATCGGCCAGCCCGTTCCGGAAAACCACACGAGACACCAGCACGCCGATGACCATGGTCGCCAGCATGCCGCCACCGAGAACGCCCAGGAACCGCCAGTCGAAGAACTCTGCCACCGCCACCCGCGAGAGCGAAATGAACACCAGCGCCGGCAGGGCGATGACGAATACGAAACGTCCCAGGATCGCGCTGCCTTCACGCGGCATCCAATGAAACCGGCCGGCGAGAAAGCCGACGACCATAAGCCCGAACAAAGGCACGACGACTTGGATCACGGTGTCAGGCATTGTCTCCGGTCCCGCTCAACAGGCCACCCTGCCGCCACGCCCGGCATCTTGATCACTATGCCTTGGCAACGGCCACCTGCTCGACGGCCAAATCGAGAGATACGTCCATCGGTCGGCGCAAGTCATCGAGAACCGGGCAATGGCGGTCGACGATCTCGCGAAGGCGCTCGATCTCTTCCGCACTGGCCGGGCTGACGACGGTGACGGTGCCGGAAATCGCCTGGAAACCGGGCGCCACCGTGTCGTCGGCACCGAGAAAGCCGCGAAGGTCCTGTGTTCCGGTCAATTCGACGCGGACGTCCGTGATCGGCACCCGGTGCGCCTCGCCGTAGAGGCGCCAAGTCACCTCCTGGCAGGCCGCCAAGGCAGCCAAAACCAGTTCACTCGGCTTCGGGCCCTTATTCTCGCCCTCGAAACCGCGCGGCTGATCGACGACGACTTCGAAATCCCGAACCTTCACATGGCTCCGGAACCCGCCCTGGCTTTGGCTACTGGCGCGAACCTGAACGACAGGGGCCATGGAGCCGTCGATCAGTGCGTTGCGAATTCTTTGATAGAGAGCTGCGAACCTGTTCATCGGGCACCTCGCCAAACGACGCTGCATAATGGTCGGCCTGTGTATGGCCGGCAACGCCAAACCATCGAGTCGTGACGTTCCGATGCGTCCGACGATCCGGTTCCACGACTGGAGGCCCTCACGCCCTGCCCTTACTCAAGTCGTGCTGGTCGAGCGGCCGAGCAGCCCCTCGTAATGGGTTTTCTGACGCCGTGTCGCAATGACGCCGTTGCGCATCAAGACGGCGACCGTGACCGGACCGACGCCGCCGGGAACCGGCGTGATCCATCCGGCGACCTTGGCGCAGGAATCGAAGTCGACATCGCCGACCACCTTTGAACTGCCGTCGTCCATGGTTACCTGGTTGATACCGATATCGATGACAGCGGCGCCCGGTTTGACCATATTGCCGTTGATCAGGTTAGGCTTTCCCGCCGCCACGAAAACCGCATCGGCCTGCCGGGAATGGACGGCAAGATTGCGTGTCATATGGTGGCAAACCGTCACCGTCGCGCCTTCCGCCATCAGCAGAAACGCGATCGGTTTGCCGACGATCTCCGAATGGCCGATCATCACCACCTCGAGCCCCTTGATTTCGAGCCTGGTCGTCTTGAGCAGTTCGACCGCCGCCATCGCCGTGCACGGGCCCATTTCCAGGTTCTGGTAGACGATCTTCCCGATCGACGACGGATGCATGCCCTCGACGTCCTTGAGCGGGTGAATGCCTTCCTGCAGCGCGCGTACGGAAATGTGGTCGGGCACGGGTCGCTGAATGATCACGCCGGTGACGCGCGGGTCGACGTTCATGGACTGGATGGCGGCAAGCAGTTCCGCCTCCGTCACGACGGCCGGAAAATTCCGCTCCTCGAATCCGATTCCGGCCTTCTCCGCGTTCCGGCGCTGGTTTCGTACGTAGAGCCCGACTTCCTCCACGTCGCCGACGGTCACCGAGACCAAATGCGGCTGCCAGCCTTGTTTGGCGAGATCGGCGACATCGGGCCGCAGCTTTTCTATCAACTCTTGGGCATGCGCCCGGCCGTCGATGATTTTATGACCGATGTCGTCTGCGAGCTTGTTTAGCATTCTTCGTGTTCTCCAATGGCGGGCGTATTTGGATCAGGTCGGGATTGGACTCGTTGGCGTGTATCAGTTCGAAAATCGTCGTGAAACGCGAATGTCCTCAAGTGTTCTGGACGGCACGGTTAAGGGCGTGTCGTCCTGCGCATGATTGACGTATCCCATGCCGATGAGATCGTCGGATAAGGGCGAAGGCGATATCGAGGTGACGGCGAGAGTCCCGGGTTCCGGCGGGAATGGTCTACCTGGAGACCACTCCACGGCCGAATAATCGCCGTGGCGTCCGGTGAAACCGGATGACGCCCTGGCCGAAAAGCTAACCCGGTGAACCCTGGCTGGATTGTGATCGGCGGGCAGATCACCCTGCATCCGGACACGTTTGAGACCGACGTCTGCGGCATTGACTGGCGGCACGAATTCCTTGGTGAACAAAGGCAGGCCACCCTTCAGCCGCAGATAGTCGGCCGCCGCGAAGCCCGCCGGGCGCGCATGAGATGACAACAGGTGCCAAAGTTTCGCGGCATCTTCCGCCGCGCAAAGAATTTCGACACCATCCAATCCGGTGAACCCGATACGCCCGATGCGGCAAACGGCGCCGAACAAGTGAAGATCGCGGAAACCGAAAAACGGGATATCCGAAATCGTCATATCGTTAACCAGCGACAAGAGAATCTCGTCAGTCGCCGGTCCTTGCAGTGCGAGCGCCGCCGTCTGGTCGGATAAATCGACCACGTCGACTTCCCACGATGCCAGGGCGGCGATCATGGCGGGGACGTCTTCGGCGCGTCCGCTCATGATCTCCAATGTCTCTTGGCCGGTCCGCCAAACGGTGAGGTCCGAAACAAGCCAACCCTCGTCATCGGTCGCAAGCGCATATTTGATCGAACCCACCGCCAGAGTCGAAAAATCCCGCCCGCAAAGCGACGATACGGCGCCGACGGCGTCGGGACCGTCGACACGGAGCCGCAAAAGGAAAGAGTAGTCGAACAGCGCGGCCGAATCCCGGCATGCGTCGACCTCATCCGCGGGCGAGCCGAAATCCGCGGGCATGGCATCACCGGTCAACCCGCGGCGCAATGGCACCGGAACCTGGTATTCGTGACTAGGCAACACAATGGTCCATGCAAATCAGGCGCTCTTGGCGCCGTAATAGAGCGTTATGACGTGCTTCGCTTCGGCGAAAAACAGCCATCGCTCGATGCCGATGCCGAACGTCGCGCTGATCGCTGCGAGAACGGCGAAAACCGGATTGGCCGGCGAATTCGACGCGCTTGCAGCGAGCGTCACGATCAGCGGAAAGACGAACGCGAACCCATGCACATAGAGACGGAGCTTCGTGGCATGCTTGCGCGCGACCTGGAAGCCCATTTCCTTCATCAGGTAGTTGGCTGAGGTATGCGGCCCCTCGAATTTGGAGACCTTGCCGAAGCGGCCGAGGCCGGTCGCGGTTTCCGGGGTCGAGGGATGACGGCTGGTGTCGATGAAGCGCCAATAGCCTGTTTTGGCGATCCAGGCGACGGCGACGAGCGCGGTGGCCAGAGGTGCGGCGAGGTCCGTCGCCAAACCGAGAACGGCCAATACCGCCAGCAGCCATACCGCGCCACCGGCCAGGCCGAGCAACAGGTAATTGGGCAGCGTCCAAAAATTGTGCCATTGGTGGATTGTCTTGAGGCTACGATAGATCATCGCCGTGCAGTAGACCGTGGCGAGCGCGCCCAACGCCGTGAGATAGCCGGCGACCTCGAGCATGGCGGCGCCGCCCCGCCCCAGCACCCAACCGTAGGCCAATATCAGGATCGGGCCGAAGGTGACGACGGCGGCGACCCCCTCGCGCGACAGCCACGACGAGCGCCATTGCGTGAACGCGCGCCAGGCGCGTTCCGGATGTCCAAGGTGAAAGGTCGACGACAACAGCCCGGCGGATACCGAAACGAACCCGAGCCCTAGGCCGAGCGCGCCCAACGGCCAGTACAGCGGAACCAGCCCGAGCGCGGCGAGCAATCCCAATAGCCCGAGCAAGCCGTAGCCGATACCGGACGAAACGGTGAAGAAGATGACCGAAAATGCCGGATGCATCCGCCCCCTCCTCCCCTAGCGCGACAGGAACCGGTCGGCCCAGCGCAGGATAGGATTGGCGATCTCGGGCGCGGTTTCCGGCGTGGGTTGGGTCTTGCGCTCGGCGCGCGGCCTGGGCGGCAGGTATTTGTTGGTCGGCTTATAGCCGAGTTCCGGCATCAGGTCATAGCCGCCGCGTTCGTCGACCAGCCTGGAGACAGCTGAGTCCGGGTCTGCAAGGTCGCCGTAATGGCGGGCGCCGGCTGGGCAAGTGGAAACGCAAGCAGGCACGCGGTCGACCTCTTCGAGGTTGTCGTTGTAGATGCGGTCGATGCAGAGCGTGCACTTCTTCATCACGCCGGCGTCTGAATCGAATTCCCGCGCGCCATAGGGGCAGGCCCACGAGCATAGCTTGCAGCCGATGCAACGCGATTCATCGACCAGCACGATGCCGTCGGCGGAGCGTTTGTAGGAGGCCCCTGTCGGACAAACGGTGACACAGGCGGCTTTTTCGCAATGCAGGCAGGATTTCGGAAAATAGGCGGTCATGCCCTCGCCGCTCTCGGTCCTCACCTCGAAGGCATGGATGCGGTTGAACCATACGCCGTCCGGCCCGGCGCCATAGGGGTTGAGGTCGGTCAGCGGTGCCATATGGCCGCCGGTGTTCCATTCCTTGCAGTTGACCGCGCAGGCATGACAGCCGACGCAGATGTCGAGGTCGATGACCAGTCCGAGTTTGCTGCCGGTGCTCGCGGGAAGCGAGGTCATGACGATGGCTCCCGCCTGCGCGCCTTGCGGAACCCGGCGCCGTAACGGAGCACGCTCGGCGGCTCTTCCGTGTGGGGCGGCTTCGCCGTCGGCTTGAAGCTCGGCAGCAGTTCCTCGCGTTCGCCATCGGCGATTTTTTCGACACGCACGCGGAGATCGAACCAAGCCGCCTGGCCGGTCAACGGGTCGGAATTCGAATAGCGGTAGCCGTCGCCCTTCTCAGGCAGCAGTTCGGAGATCAGGTGGTTGAGCAGGAATCCTTTGGTGCCCTCGGAAGCGTCCGGATCGAGGTTCCATGCACCCGGCCGTTTGCCGATTGCGTTCCAGGTCCAGACCGTGTCCTTGTTGACGCCGTCCATCAGCGCGGCCTGCACCTTGATGCGGCCGTTGTGGCTGTAGACCCAGACCCAATCGTCGGTCTTGATGCCAAGCTCGGCGCCCTTTTCGCGCGCCATGTAGAGCCGGTTCTCGGCCGTGATCTGCCGCAGCCAGGCGTTCTGCGACCCCCAGGAGTGGTACATGTGCATGGGCCGCTGGGTGAGCGCGTGCAGCGGGTAGCGCGCCGTGTCGACCATGTCCTCCTCGAACGGCGTGTACCAGATCGGCAACGGCGAGGCGTAGGTCTTGATGCGCGTACGCTCGGCGTCGGGCGGCTGCATCTTACCGTGCCCCTCTGCCGACAGGCGGAATCTCTGCAGGGCCTCGGAATAGATCTTCATGACGATCTGATCGGGCGTGGTGACGAATGCCATCTTTTCCGCCCACTCGAGGTAGCCCTTATTGGCGAAGCGGTAGTAGCGGTGGGACTCCGGCAATTCGTATTCCCAGAACCCCTTGTTCTCGATATAGCGTTTGAGCTGATTGGGATTGGGTGCACCGCGGCCCTTGCCGCTGCCGTCGGCTTCGCGCCATCCGGCGAGCGGACCCAGGCCCGGGCGGCGTTCGTGGTTGACGATATAGTCGGCGTATCCCCCGGGGTATTTCGGCTTGCCGTCCTCGTTCATCATACCGGCGAGGCCGAGTCTGGCGCCGAGGTCGAGCAATACTTCCTGGAAGCAGCGCACGTCGCGGTCGGGTTCGACGACTGGATGGCGGATCGCGTCGGCGGCCGAGTCGGCATGGCTGATCGGCCGGTCGAGAAGCGAGATGCAGTCCCAGCGCTCCAGATAGGTCGTGTCGGGCAGGATCAAATCGGCATAGGGCACCATCTCCGAGTAGAACGCGTCGGAGTAGATGATGTGCGGAATCTTGTATTTGCCGGTCGCCGGGTCCTTGTCGGTGAGCATGTCCATTACCCGTGACGTGTTCATCGTCGAGTTCCAGGCCATATTGGCCATGTACATGAACAGCGTGTCGATCTTGTACGGATCACCCTTCCACGCATTGGTGATGACCATGTGCATCAGACCGTGGGTGGCCAGCGGCGCCTCCCACGAGAACGCTTTGTCGATGCGTTGCGCCTTGCCACTGCTGTCGACCAGCAGGTCCTCGGGCGCCATCGGAAAGCCCAGATGCGGGCCGGCCAGCGGCGTGTTCGGCTTGATTTGCTGCACGCCGCCGGTCGGCTTCGGCAGCGAATTCAGCGCTTTCGGATAGGGCGGCTTGAAGCGCATGCCACCCGGCACGTCGATGGTGCCGAGCAGCAGCTGCAGGATATGGATCGCGCGGCAGGTGTGAAAGCCGTTCGAATGCGCCGAGATGCCGCGCATGGCATGCATCGAGACCGGCCGGCCGACGACTTTGTCGTGCTTGCGCCCGAAGACGTCGATCCATTCGATATCGAGCTCGATCGATTGCTCGAAGGCGACGCCGGCGAGTTCGCCGGCGATCCGGCGGATGTCGGCGGCGGCAATGCCGGTCTTCCCGGCGACCGCTTCGGGCGCATATTTGTCGTCGGTGAAATGCTCGACCAGCAATTGAAACGACGGCACCGCCTTGCGGCCGTCGGGCAAGCTCACCTCGCCGACCAGGATCGGCTTGGCGTCGACATCTGAGGATGGCGCCAGTGCTTTCTTTTCGCCGTCCCAGCACTGGGCGACGCCCTTCTCATCGCGGACATAGAGCCCGTGGTCGGCGCTATCGGGATTTCGCACCACCAGCCAGTGAACGTTGGTGTAGCGAACGAGATATTCCTCGTCGATCCGCCCGGTCAGCAGAAGCTCGCGGATCATCGACATGACGAACAGACCGTCGGTACCCGGCCGGATGCCGATCCATTCGTCGGCGACCGCGGAATACCCGGTACGGACCGGGTTGACCGAGACGAACTTGGCACCGCGCGTCTTGAGCTTGCCGATACCTTTCTTGATCGGGTTGGAGTCGTGATCCTCGGCAACGCCGAACATCAGGAAATACTTGGTGTGGTGCCAATCCGGTTCGCCAAATTCCCAGAACGCGCTGCCGATGGTATAGAGGCCGCCCGCCGCCATGTTGACCGAACAAAACCCGCCGTGCGCCGAGAAGTTGGGCGTGCCGAACTGCTGCGCCCACCAGCTGGTCAGCGATTGACTCTGGTCGCGGCCGGTGAAGAACGCCAGCTTTCTGGGGTCTGTAGCGCGGCAATGCGCCAGCCAGCCGGTCGCCGTTTCCAGCGCCTCCTCCCACTCGATCTCCTTGAACTCGCCGGAGCCTCTTGGGCCGACCCTGCGCAGCGGTTTCTTGAGCCGGGCCGGCGACTTGAAGTTCATGATTCCGGCAGAGCCCTTGGCGCACAGGATACCCTTGTTCACCGGGTGGTCGCGATTGCCCTGGATGTAGCGGATCTCGCCGCCCTGCAGATAGACCTTGATGCCGCAGCGGCAGGCGCACATGTAACAGGTCGTGTAGGCGACACGGTCGCCGACAGACGGGGAGGTATCGACCCTTTCCGCTTCGTTATCTGCGACCACGTCGGTCATCGTCTAAACACCCGCTCTGGTATCCGACCCTAAAAAATACATGCGTTGCCGGAAAATATTACGTTGCTTGCCTCACCAATGAAACGCGCCTGTCTTGCCGAAGCTAGATCGACAGCACAGACATAAAATCTTGCGCAATCATCGTCGCCAACCGGCGCATGACCAAATATCCAGCAGCCTGATCACGGCCGAACAGATCAAGCAGTTTGTCCCCGGGGATCACGAAAAGGGTCGAGTCCTCGAGGCAAGACGCAGTGGCGACGCGGCGCGGCTCCTGCTCGAGCAGAGCCGCCCAGCCGAACAGCGCGCCCGGGACCTTTGTCGAGCCCGACGGGTCGGGACGATTGCCGACGCCCATGGAAAACCGAATGCGTCCGCTCGCGACCAGGAACAGTTCCTTGGCGTCGTCTCCGAGCTGATAGATGTGTTCGCCGTCCTCATAGGATCTGGACTGCGCCATCTTGGCGATGGCTTCAAGGGTTTGATCCGATAGACCGCGGAACAAATCGACCTTTCTCAGCAATTCAATTGAAACCATTTTCAGTGCCACTCCAAATTTATCCGAACTTATCGTAACGGATATCGGTTCCGGGCAGTCTGGCTTCGAGCACCAGCATGCGCAGCGCGCCATCCACCATCGGCGGCGGTCCCGCGACGTACCCGCAAATATTATCGTAACGGTCCTTCATTTGCGCGGCAGCGACTTCGTGCACGAAGCCTTGCGCGAACTTCACGGACGGAAAGCGCTTTGCCAGTTCAGCCCCGGGCGCTTCGTCCGAGAGGGCGATGGTGACGTTTACCTGCTTCGGTGAAGCCTCGACGTAGCGGTTCAGGGCATCGCCGAAGAACACATCGTCGCCCGTGCGCACGCCGAAAAACACATCGGCCCGATGGGTGCCGAAGTAACCGCTGGCGGTGCCGTGTTCGAGGATCGCCATCATGCCGGCAATGCCGGACCCGCCGGCGATGCACAGCACGTTCTTGCCTTCTGCGGGGTCGAACGTTGCCCGGCCGAGCGGGCCGAACACCTGCAACTCCGCACCTTCCGGCGAACCGTCGAACAACCAGTTGCAAAAACCACCGCCGGTCTTCCGCTTGACGACGAAATCGAGGCGGTCGACCGATGTCGCGTGATTGGTCATGGAATAGGCCCGGCCGCCCTCGATCCCCGGCAAGGTGAGAACCGCGAACTGCCCCGCCATAAACGACATCGGGCGTTCGAGCACGACGGAAAAACGCACCACGTCGTGCGTCAGCCTTTCGAAATTTTCCATCCGCCCCGATTGCGACGCTGGTCCATTCTCGGTTTTGACGATGTCGCCGGGCACTCTGACGACGCAATCGCCAGTTGGAACGGCCTGGCACATCAGGGTTTCATTCTTCTCGCGCTTGACGTAGGTCAGGCCCGGCGCATCGTTCCATTGCAACTCGACGGGGCCATCCATGACACGGCACCGGCAGGTGCCGCAGGTGCCGGTCGCACATTCGTAAGGCACCGCCACGCCGCCCCGGAGACCGGCAAACAGAACGTTTTCACCTTCTGCGCAATCAACGATGTGGTTGCCGGCCTTGGTTTGGAAGGTGATTTTCATGCGGCTGCTATCCAACGCGCCGATGCGGTGATAGGCCACGCCTTACGGCGTGCGCATCGGCATTCCGTCAATCGGCTTTGAAGAAATCGTCGTCGTCGAGTTCGTCTTCCTCTTCCCAGTCGTAGACCAGTTCCTTTTCGAGATCGACGAATAGAGCGCCATCCTCTTCCTTGAGGTCGTATAGGAGGATGTCTTTTTCGGAGAGTCCCTGCTGCTTTCCCGACGCAAGATCCCATTGCCAGAGATGCTTGCCGCAAGTCAGTACGCTGCCGTTCATCATGCCGGATACGATCAAAGGCTCAAGCATATGCGGGCAAAACGGCGGAAACGCGCGCAATCCCGAACCGTAGTTGGCGACGACAAGATCGATGTTGTTGATGGTGAATTTGTGAAGGCCGGTTTCGGATACATCCTCCGCCGCGCAAACTTTTTTCCAATCGCTCATGTAACGCTGTCTCCCCCCGCGGCACCGGTTTCGGGCCGAGGCTCAAAATGCCCTGCTTCCGGTAAATCTCACAACACCCAGTGCGAACCGCGATCCAGGCGTCGGTTTTCCAGACGCATTTCGCGCGACGTCAGCTTGGCCCCCTTGCCATTGATCGAGAACGTGTCGATGTAGCGCCCGACGACAAACAAATGGCTCTCCCCGGCATCGATGTGAGAGTTCACACCATCGAGCATGTGTTGGTAGATGACCACGGACGTCACAGCTTCGGCCGACGTGCCGTCGGCGCCGCTATCGACGGTCTGAACCGTGG
>JAYOXJ010000099.1:4812-11065 GCA_038152725.1 Rhodospirillaceae bacterium | reverse complement strand
ATGCCGGCCGTTGGCACGATCTGTGTGCGTCCCAGTCAGATTTCCAGCATATGGCCGACGTCGACCGGCAGGAGTTCGAGCACGGTTCCTTGTTCTAGTTCGGAATGGTCTTCGTTTCACTCGGAGCCTCCGTGATCACGGTGCGCTGGAGCGTCAAGGACGTCGATGACAGTTCCCTGGATGCGGCCATTCGATTCCTGATGAGATTGCCGAAATCGCGAAAGGTCGCCGTCGAATATTTTTTCGGCGGCTGGGAGCGGCGCATGGCGGACAGTCCGCAAGCGGCCGCCAACATGCTCGATGCCGCGAAGCGCTTGCGAGCGGTGATACCGCTGGTACGCCCGTTCGTGAAAAGAATGCCTCTGATGGACATTCCTTCCGCCGACCCGTTGATACGGCATGGCTTCGGCGCGTGGGAGCGTTCGGGCGGCCTGCTGACGTTGGGGGCGGACCTCGGCATGCGCAATTACGTCGAGCACTGCCTGGTCTTTTCCCCGAACGACCGACCTGAAGATCTGATCTACCGGTATTTGGGGCGAAGTGCGGCGCTTACCAATTTCAAGGGGCGGGAATGGGCGGCGTCGGTCGTCGGTAAATCCTGCGGGCGCGCACTTGAAAATTCATCCGGTGACGCTGCGCTCAGCGATGTTTATGAAGACGTCATGATGAAGAGGGAGCCCCGTTACGATCACATCCGCGCGCTAATACCGCGCGCCGGGCGTGAAGTCGAATGGGTTTCGTACCAGCGCCTCCTGACACCTATGGTCGACCGGCGTGGACGGCCGGTTTTGCTTTGCCTGGCGGTGACGACGCCGGATATCAAGATTCCAGTCCCGGTTCAAATCCCATCAAATGAAGAAGATCCTGGCGGCTAAGCCAGGCCAGCCATTTGTTGAGTGGTTGTTGAAGGTTGGCGGGTTTGCCGAAAATGCCGCCTGGCTGAATGTGCATATAGCCGTATTGCGTGAGGATGCCTCGATAGGCGATTTTCGTTGGGACGAAGCCGAACACGTAGTCCGGCGACCATTTCATTAGAACCAATGCCAGCAACAGACGGGGCAGGAGTGCCGACAATCCCCTGCCGCGGAGCAACTCGTCGAGCCAGATTTCGCCGTGATAACAGACCCGACCGGTGATTTGCCGGAGTGCCGGTGCGCGTAGGCTGGATCGGTCGACGTCGGTTTCCATGTCGAGTCCTGGCAGTTTGTATAGCCGGCGTAGCTCGTACAGATGGTCGGCGAGACTTAGGTCTTCCAAATCACTCCGCCGAGTCGCCTGAAGATGTACGATCTTGCCGGCGGCATCCGTACCCTTGATCCAAAAACCGTTTCCCGGGCCGACGTCGGTCACGGAAGGGTCGAAGATCGGCGACATAGGCGAACGATCCGGCATGGCGTTCCTGATTTCGCGAAACTCGGTGAAATCCCGGCACATTTCCAATGTGAGCCCGACGCCGGCCGCGAAACGGTCGATGCCGGAAACGAACCGAGCCACCTGGAGCGGGTATGTGACAGCATTCATGGACATCACCCATCACAATCTATGGATGCCGACATATAAAATAACTCAATCTAAAATTCTATATATATCTTAGTAAACTTTTAATTTTACAACTAAAAATTGCTGCTTAAATTTAACGATGCTGCCCACTGTCGGCAGTTTCCCGCCGCCGGTTTGAATTTTCTCGTGCGGAGCAGGATGCTATCAATCACGGTAGAGGCATCGCTCGGGCAGGAGGGGGACATGGGGCATATTTTGATTACCGGGGGCGGTGGTTTCCTGGGCCAGCGGCTTGCGGCGCGCCTCACGGCGGCCGATCCCGGTAGCGTGGAGCTGGTCCTGTGGGACCATGTCCGGCCCAGCCTTCCCGAAGAGGCCGCGCCGGCATCGCGCGTATTGGTCGGCGACCTGCTCGACCCGGCGTTGCGGCGCGAAGCGATCTCGACAAGGCTAGATGCCGTCATCCACCTTGCCGCGGTAGTCAGCGCCCAGGCGGAGGAGGACTTCGACCTTGGCATGCAGGTCAACTTCGATGGCACGCGTGCGCTGCTAGAAGCCTGCCGTGCGCTCGCCACGCGCCCCAGGTTCGTGATGACCAGTTCGGTCGCCGTCTTCGGCGGCGCGCTGCCGACGCGGGTGCCGGACTGGTGGGCGACCCGGCCGCGATCGTCCTACGGCGCCGCCAAGGCGATCTGTGAGCTGCTGGTCAACGAATACAGCCGCCGCGGCTTCGTCGATGGCCGTGTGCTTCGGTTGCCGACCGTCGTGGTGCGGCCGGGGCGGCCGAACCGAGCGGCGTCCTCGTTCGCTTCATCGATGATCCGCGAGCCCCTGGCGGGAGAGGAAGCGGTTGTGCCGGTCGAGCCGAACACGCCGATGTGGCTGATGTCGCCCGACCGCGCCGTCGATGCGCTGATGCACGCCGTCGAACTCGATGCCAAATCGCTCGGCGACGACCGTGTCATCTCGCTGCCGGGACTCTCGGTCAGTGTCGGCGAGATGGCGTCGGCGCTCGGCCGGGCCGGCGGCGGCGAGGCAGCCAAACGGGTCAGCTGGCAGTTCGATCTCCCCATCGCCACCATCGTACAGTCGTGGCCCGGCGACTTCGAGGCGACCCGTGCCAAGGGGCTCGGGTTCGAGGCGGACGCCTCCATGGACGAGATCATCGGCCAACATATGGCCGAGACCGGTAAAGGCGGCGGCCGATGAGCACCGACACCAGCCCGGTCGAAAGCGTCGGCTTCATCGGCCTCGGCGTCATGGGTGAGCCGATGTGCCGCAACCTGGTGCAGAAGAGCGGCCTCGCCGTGGTCGGCTTCGACTTGGACCGCGCGCCCATGGAACGCTTGGCGGCGCGCGGCGTCGGGCCCGGTCTCGATGTCGCCGACGTCGCCCGGCGCACTGACGTCGTCATGCTGTCGCTGCCGAGCGGCACCCAGGTCGAGCGCCTGACTTCGATGCCGGGCGGCCTCCTGGAAAGCGTGCGCCCTGGCCAGACCGTGGTCGATCTCGGCACCACGCCGGTCGGCATGAGCCGCGACCTCGCCGCCAAGTTCGCCGACAAGGGCTGCCGCTTCGCCGATGCGCCGGTGTCGCGCACCCGGGCGGCGGCGGAGGCGGGGACGCTTTCGATCCTGGTCGGCGCGGACGCGGCGACATTCGAGACCGTACGCCCGCTGCTCGACTGCTTCGCTGAGGAAGTCACCCACTGTGGGCCGGTCGGCGCCGGCCAGGTGGTCAAGCAACTCAACAACATGGTTCTGGCCGAGACCGTCGTGGCGCTGGCCGAGGCGCTCAGCGTCGGCCGCCGGGCCGGTCTCGACGGCAAGATGCTGTTCGAGACCCTGGCCAAATGCTCCGCCGACAGCTTCGCGCTCCGGAATCACGGCATGAGGGCGCTGGTGCCGAGGCAGTTCCCGGAGCGCGCGTTCTCGGCGCGCTACATGCTGAAGGACGTCGGCTACGCGCTCGAACTGGCGGAAAGCCAGGGCCTGGAACTGAGAGGCGCCAAGCTAGTCGCGAACCTGCTCGAAGAGACCATCGAGGCCGGCGCCGGCGACGAATATTTTCCGGCGCTGATCAAGGTGATCGAAAAGAGCTAGATCGGCCGGCTAAGTTTGGCCGGCGTTAGTTCAGGCGGCCTCAGTTTAAACGATTGGGCAGCTCGCGGACGGCGTCGTCGACCATGGCGTTCCGCTTGTCGTCGGAGAGCTTGGCGGCAAGCAACTCGCGCGTGGCGTCGAGCGCGATGTCGACCGTGCGCCGGCGGATGCCGTCGAGCGCCTGCGCCTCGGCCTGGGCGATCCGCTCCATGGCCAGCTTCTCGCGCCGCTCCAGCGCCTGGGCCAGCTTCTCCTCGCCATGCTTGGCGATGCGCTTGGCTTCCTCGGCGGCCGACTTCTTGATCTGCTTGGCATCCTCGGCGGCGTCGCGCTGCTTCTTCTGGTAGGAAGACAGCAGATCCTGGGCGTCGCGCAACAGTTCCTCAGCCTGGTCGAGATCGGCCTTGATCTTGGCGGCGCGGGAATCGAGCGCGCCGGCGATCATGCCCGGCAGCTTGAAGAAGACGAGCAGCGCCACGAAGGCAATGAACGCGACGGCAACCCAGAATGTCGGATCGTGCAGCATGTTGGCTCTCTCCTGGCGGCTTAGCCGCGCGCCTTGATGGCGCTGTCGACGGCGGCGCCGGCGTCAGCGGCGGACGGCGCTTCGCCGACCAGCCGTTCGGTGGCGGCCTGGGCGACCTCGACGGCCACGCCTTTGAGGTTCGCAATCGCCTGTTCGACGGCGGCGGCGATGCCGGCCTCGCTCTCGGCGAGCTGGGCCTGCAGACGCTCGGTCAGTTCGGCCTCGCGCTTGGTCGCGGCCTCGGCCAGTTCCTGGGTCGCCTTGAGAACGGTCTCCTGGGCTTCGGCACGGGCCTCGGCCAGGGACTTCTCGTAGGCTTCCATGGCGGCTTCCGCCTCCTGCTTGATCTCGGCGGCGCGATCGAGATAGTCGTCGATGCGCTGCTGGCGCGCCTCGAGCGCATCGGAGATGCGCGGCACGGCGACGCGCCACATGATCAAGAAGAGTGCCACGAACGTGACCACCAGCCAGAACACCTGGCTCGGGTAGGTGGCGATCTGCTCCAACTGGGGCATGGTCTCTACTCCCCGAAAAACCCCCGGGATCATCCGGGGAACCCGGTCCGGGCGCCACGCTTCGGCGGCGCCGGACGGGCGGACTTAAAGGATCAACCGAACAGGATGACCAGCGCGATAACCAGCGCGAACAGCGCGATGGCTTCCACCAGCGCGAAGCCGAGCATGGTCATCGGGAAGACGGCGCCCTGGGCGGCGGGGTTGCGGCCGACCGCCTGGATGAACGAGGCGAAGATGGTGCCAATGCCGATACCGGAACCGATAACGCCGATGGTGGCGAGGCCCGCACCCAGAAGTTTCGCAGCAGCCAATTCCATGGAACTTTCCTTTCCTTGAACTTGAAATTCCGTTTGAACCGTTAGTTAGAACCTGAGACGCGAGCCCTTAGTGGAGGTGCAGCGCGTCGTTGAGATAAAGGCAGGTCAGGATCGCGAAGACGAAGGCCTGCAGGAAGGCGATGACGATCTCGAGGCCGGTCAAGGCGACGATGAACACCAACGGCAGCCAGCCCGCGGCGATGCCCAGCGAAATGACGAAGCCGGCGAACACCTTGAGAAGGGTGTGGCCCGCCAGCATGTTGGCGAACAGTCGCACGCTCAAGGAGATCGGCCGGGAGAGATAAGAGATGATCTCGATCGGGATCAGCAGCGGCGCCATGTACATCGGCACGCCCGGCGGCATGAAGAACGAGAAGAAGTGCAGCTTGTGCTTGGCCAGCGCGATCAGCGTGACGCCGATGAAGATCACCAGCGCCATGGCGAAGGTGACGATGATGTGGCTGGTGAAGGTGAAGGAATACGGGATCATCCCCCACATGTTGCCGAACAGCACGAACATGAAGATGGTGAAGATGAACGGGAAGTAGGTCCGCCCCTCGGAGCCGACCGTGTCGCGCACCAGATTGGCGATGAATACATAAGAGAGTTCGGCCATCGACTGCCAGCGGCCCGGAACGAGCTGGGCGCGGCGCATGCCGAACAGCAGGAAGACACTGACGGTGATCACGGTCAGCACCATGAAGGTCGAGGAATTGGTGAAGGATACGTCGATGGAACCGAGTTTCATCGGCACCAGCGTCTTGATTTCGAACTGCGCGAGGGGGCTGTGCCCACCTTGTTCTGCTGCCACTGTACCTTACCCCTCGTTGCTGCCGCCTCGCGGCTTTTTTGGCTGCCCGGCACTGTCGCCCGGAGCGGCCGCATCTTCGTCTTCCTTTTTGTAACCCACCGCGTAGCCGAAGCCGGACGCCATGCGATACACGTTCAAGATACCGGCGGCGCCCCCAAGCACGATGAACACCAGCATCAGCCACGGTCGGGTTCCTAACCATTGATCGGCCAACCAGCCGATGGCCACCCCGACGGCGACGGCGGAAACTATCTCAACTGACACCCGAAAAGCAAGCCCAAGTGGACCTCCTTTTTCCTCATTTTCCGGGCCCGGGCGGCGGAGCGGATCCTGCTTTTCCGCACTCGCGCGCTTGAGCCTGGAATCGAGTTCCTCGAGCGCCTTTTTCGCCTCGTCATCGGCCATGGAAATCTCCCGGCGATTCCGCCGTTGCCGGCACCATTCCACGGCCCACCGGAAAAATAAACGGGGAAGAATAGGCC
>JAYOXJ010000099.1:0-4802 GCA_038152725.1 Rhodospirillaceae bacterium | reverse complement strand
GGTTTCAGCAGTTTGAACGATAGATGACGGCGCCGGGCGGGCACGGCACCGGCGCCGGCGCCAACGGCGGGTAGGGCAGAAAATTCGTTTCGCAGCCGTTTCGCGGGGGCAAATTCGCCTGCGATTTCAACAGCCTCAAAAAAAAGTGACGAAACGAATCCGGGCGCACTGGGTAGGCTTGAGCCAAAACCCGGCTGGAAAAGCAAGAACGCCCTTAAAAATTCACGCAATGTTGCCAATTGCAGCGCCTTGTCCGAATCGCGAAAACCCAGCCCCGGAGCAGCCGAACGGCCGCGGCGGCGCGTGGGATCAGAAAACGGTCACAATACTAGGCATAGAATAGGAAAAAAGTCAAGAGAAAGCTCGACACCCTCGCTCCGCCACCATGGGGAGATCGCCCATGGGGCCGAGCGCGGCTTCGTCGCGTTCGAACAGCGGCTGGCTCTGCATGTAGAGCGCCAGCAGGCGCGCCAGCGAGGTCAGCGAGTCGATATGGGTGCGCTCGTAGCCGTGCGACGAATCGAGGGCGAAACACAAGAGCGCCGTCCTGATGTCGTTGCCGGCCTCGACGGCCGACGCCGCTTGCTGGCCATGCGTTCGATCACCTCATCGACCGAGGGCGCCGGTGTCGGCGCGAAGGCAGCGCGTGGAGCCGACAGCGTCATCGGTTGCGGTGCCGGGCGGCCGAGGCTGGAGAGATCGAACACCAAGGCCTCGGTGCGGACACCCTTGTCGAGTTGGATACCGGTGTACTGGCGATAGCTCAGGCCCAGTTCATTGGCGCGCCGGAGCCGCCGGCGCACCACTTCGATCGGCGGGTTGTCCCAGACCTCGCGCCGGGCACACACCCAGCAATAGCCGGCCCAGGAGCCGGACAGGTTCAGCGGCGGTCCCTGGTTGTGGCCGATACCGGCGGGATCTTCGGGTGTCTTGACCATAAGTGGAATCTATACCCGGATTTGCCGGTACGCCAGCAGCGCACGCTCGCGCGCCGCCTTGTGCTCGACCATCGGCGCGGGATAGCCGGCGACTTCCATTCCCGATTCCCAGGGTGCATGGATCGCCTTCGCCGGGACATCGGCCAGTTCCGGCACCCATTGGCGCACGTAGTCGCCTTTGGGGTCGAACTTCCGGCCCTGGGCAACGGGGTTGAAGACGCGGAAGTAGGGCGCGGCGTCGGCCCCCGAACCGGCGACCCACTGCCATCCGGCGGCATTGTTGGCGAGATCGGCATCGACCAGCGTATCCCAGAACCACGCCTGGCCGTCCTGCCAGGGCAAAAGCAGGTGTTTGGTCAGGAACGAGGCCACGACCATACGCACGCGGTTGTGCATCCAGCCTGTCACCCAAAGCTGGCGCATGCCGGCATCGACGATGGGGTAGCCGGTCCGGCCCTGCTGCCAGCGCCCAAGCGCGTCCCGGTCGTCCCGCCAGGGAAAGGCGTCGAAGGTGGGGTTGAAGGCGCGCTCCGGCATGGCCGGGAACTGCGCCAGCAGGTGGTGGCAGAACTCGCGCCAGACGATCTCGCGCAGGAACGCCTCGATGCCGGCGCGTGCCTGGGGTGCGAGGTCGGCGGCCAGCGCGCCCGCGTGCCATACCTGCCTCGGTCCGATCTCGCCGAAATGGAGGTGCGGGGACAGCGCCGAAGTGCCGTCGCGGTCGGGCCGGTCGCGGTCCGAGGCGTAGCTCGCGGCCGCGCCTTCCAGAAAATCGTCGAGCCGCTCGCGCGCGGCGGCGCCACCCGGTTTCCAGGCGGCGCAGAGCCCGCCCGCCCAGTCCGGCTTGGTTGGCAATAGCTTCCAGTCGTCGAGCGCGTCCGATTTCGGCCAGGCCGCCGGCGTCGTCAGGCGCTCGGGCGCCGGCTCGGGCGCCTTGATCGCATGCGCCGCCGCCAGCGCCGCGCGGTAGAACGGCGTGAACACCTTGAACGGGCCGCCGGCCTTGGTCTTGAGCGCCTCTGGCTCGAACAGCAGGTTGCCGCCGAAACGCCGGCAGTCGATGCCGGCTTCGGCAAGTGCGGCGTTGAGTTGGGCTTCGTCGGCGGCTTCCGCCGGCTCGTGATGGCGGGTGAAATGGACGGCGCCGGCGCCGGCCTCGCGCGCCATGGCGAGCACGGTCGCGACCGCCGGACCGCGGCGCAGCACCAATCTGCTACCTAAGGCTTCGAGATCGACGGCTAGCGCATCGAGCGCATGCTTCAGCCACCATCTGGACGCGCTGCCGGGTGCCCAAGGCCGCGCCGCGCTGTCGTCGAGCACATAGAGCGCCAGCACCGGCCGGCCGCTGGCGGCGGCCGCCGTCAGTGCGGGCTGATCGGCGACGCGGAGATCGCGGCGGAACCAGACGATGACGGATTGTTCGCTACTCATGTCCCTAGCAGATAGGATTCCGGGCGCCGTTGTCGAGGCCTATTCGGGCTTCAGTTCGAGATCGGCGAAGACGCCGATGTGGTCGGAAGCGTCCCAGTGCGCATTGTCGATCAGCCCGAAGCGTTTGACGCGAATCAACTTCGCGTCGACGAAGACGAAGTCGATACGCTTGCCGTCGACCAGCTTGCGGTCCTCGCGGAAGGTGCCGTGCTCCTTGAGGGCGTCGCCGCCTTCCTCGGCGATTTCGACGGCGTCGGCGAGGCGCTTTCGCACGTGCTTGAGGCGCTTCCAAGCGGGCCTTGCGTTGAAATCGCCGAGCAGCACCAAAGGCCCTGTCACTTTCTCGAGGTTGGCCATGGTGATCTTGTGGTTGGAGCCGTCCTTGATGTCTTTGTCGCCGTGATTGTCGACGATGGTGACGCTTTTGCCGCCGATCTCGACGCGGATCAGGAGATCGCTCCGCGTGTTGCCCTCGCCATGGGAGACCGGAAGGCTCTCGGAGGCCAGGATCGGAAACCGCGACAGCAGCGCCAAGCCCCACCATTTGCCGTACTTGGGGCCGTGGCGGTGATAGACATGGTGCATGCCGAGTGCTGCGGCGAGTGTCTTGGCTTGGGTCTCGCCGCGCACCTCCTGCAGCGCCACCACGTCCGGATTGGCCGAGCGGATGGCGGCGACGATGGGGGCGAGGTCGACCTCGCGCTTGCGGTCCTTGTAGGGGTCGAGGCTCGGGTCGAGACTGCCGAGCCCGGTCCGGATATTGTAGGTGAGCACCCGGAAGGTCGCGTCGGCGTAAGCGGGAACCGCCGCCAACAGGGCGGCCGCCAAGGCCAGGATGGCGATCAGGCGGCGGCGCCCCGCGAACGTCCGGGTCACGCGATGTCGCGGAGCTCCTCGGCGCGCTGCAGATCGACGGAAACCAGTTGCGACACGCCGCGTTCGGCCATGGTGACGCCGAACAGCCGATCCATGCGGGCCATGGTCATGCGGTGGTGGGTGATGACCAGGAAGCGGGTGCGGTTGCTCGCGGTCATTTCTTCCAACAGCTTGCAGAAACGGTCGACGTTGGCGTCATCCAACGGTGCGTCCACTTCGTCCAGCACGCAGATCGGCGCGGGATTGGTGAGGAACACCGCGAACAGGAGCGAGAGTGCGGTCAGTGCCTGCTCGCCGCCCGAAAGCAAAGACAGCACCTGCAGCTTCTTGCCCGGCGGGCTGGCCATGATCTCAAGGCCGGCGTCGAGTGGATCGTCGGATTCGGTCAGCGCCAGATGCGCCCGGCCGCCGCCGAACAGCCTGACGAACAAATCTTGGAAATGCTTGTCGACTTCCTTGAACGACGCCACCAGCCGCGCGCGGCCCTCGCGGTTGAGTTCCGAGATGCCTTGGCGCAGCTTTTCGATGGCCGCGATCAGGTCGTCGCGTTCCGAACCGAGCGTGTCGATCTGGGCCTGCAGTTCCTCGGCCTCGACTTCGGCGCGCAGGTTGACCGGTCCCATGGTTTCGCGTTCGCGCACCAGGCGTTCGACCTTGCGTTCGGTGGCTTCCAGTTCGGGCAGCGGCTTGTCGATTTCGAGACCGGCGATGTCGAACAGCTGTTCCGGCTGGCACTGCAGCTTGTCGGCGGCGCGCTCTGCCACCGAGGCCAGCGCCTGGGTGCCCTGTTCGACCGCGCCCTCGGCGCGCACCCGGTTCTCGCGCGCCTTGGCCAGCGCCGCTTCCGCGTCGCGCAGCAGGCCGTCGGCCTCGCGGAGCGCGTTCTCGGCGGTCTGTAGGGCATCGGCGGCGACGCCGCGGCGTTCGCCCGACTGGGTCAGGGCTTCGAGCAGCGCGGCGCGCTTCTCCTCAATCGCGGCAGGCTGGGCGTCGAGTTCCTGCAATTCCTCGGTGAGGCGGCCGCGGCGCTCGTCGAGCTGTTCCAGCTGGCGGCCGGATTCGGCGGCGCGGCGTTCCCAGGAGTTCAACTCGTCGGCGATGGCGAGCAAACGCTCGCTGCGCGCGCGGGCCTGGCGTTCGAGCCCGTCGCGACGCGTGCGGCACTCGACTTGGTGAGTCCGCCGTTCGGCCAGTTCGGTCCGGCCGGTCTCGATCTCGCGGCGTTCCGCTTCGGGTGCCGGGGTCGCCGCCAGTTCGCCCTCGGTGGCGACCAATGCCGCCTCGGCGTCGGCCAGATCGGTGGCGTTGGCGGTCCGGGCGTCTTCCAGTTGCGCCAGCTTGTTGGTGTGCTGAAGCACGCGTTCCTTGATCGCGGCCAGGCGGTCGCGGATCGCGTCGAGCGCGGTTTCGGCTTCGCTGACGGCCTGCCGGGCGCGGCGTTCCTCGTCGCGGGCACGGCCTTCGGCTTCGCGCGCCTGATCGCGGGCGGCTTCGGCGGCGGCGGCCTCGCGGCGGCGGTCGGTCAACTGGCCGCGCAGTTCGGCCAGGCGGTTGCGC
>JAYOXJ010000098.1:438-11100 GCA_038152725.1 Rhodospirillaceae bacterium | reverse complement strand
TGGATCTTGCCGAGCATGACGTTGCAGTCGGTGACCGCGAGCGGGCCGCCGCGCCGGTAGCAGGCAGGGCCGGGATTGGCGCCGGCCGAGTCGGGGCCGACCCGGTAGCGGCTGCCGTCGAAGTGCAGGATCGAACCGCCGCCGGCGGCGACCGTGTGGAGGTGCATCATCGGGGCGCGCATGCGCACGCCGGCAACCAGGGTTTCAAAGGCGCGCTCGTATTCGCCATCGAAATGCGACACGTCGGTCGAGGTGCCGCCCATGTCGAAACCGATGACTTTCTCGAAACCTGCCGCCTTGGCGGTCAGTGCCATGCCGACGACACCGCCGGCCGGCCCGGACAGGATCGCATCCTTGCCCTGGAACAGGCGCGCGTCGGTGAGCCCGCCGTTCGATTGCATGAACATCAGCCGGGGGCCGCCCTCGGCATTGTCACCGTCTGTCAGCGCGCCGGCGACGCGGTCGACGTAACGGCGCAGGATCGGCGAAAGGTATGCGTCGACCACGCTGGTGTCGCCGCGCGGCACGATCTTCATCAGCGGGCTGGTGGCGTGCGACGTGGTGACCTGGGTGAAGCCGACCTCGCGCGCGATCTCGGCGACGCGGGTTTCGTGTTCGGGATAGCGATAGCCGTGCATGAAGACGATGGCGCAGCCGCGCAAGCCCTTGGCGTAGGCGGCCTTGAGGCCGGCCCGGGCACCCTGCTCGTCGAGGTCGGCGACGGCTTCCCCGCGCGCGCCGATGCGGCCGGCGACTTCGAGGGTTTCGGCATAGAGCATTTCCGGCAGTTGGATGTGGCGATCGAACAGGCGCGGCCGGTTCTGGTAGCCGATGCGCAGTACGTCGGCGAAACCCACGTTGGTCACCAGCAGCGTCGGCTCGCCCTTGCGCTCGAGCAGTGCGTTGGTGGCCACCGTGGTGCCCATCTTGACCGCATCGACGGCACCGGCCGGGATCGCCTCATCGGCCTTGAGGCCGAGCAGGTCGCGGATGCCCTGGATGGCGGCGTCCGCGTACTGCTCTGGATTTTCCGACAGCAGCTTGTGCGTCACCAATCGGCCGTCCGGGCGCCGGGCAACGAAATCGGTGAACGTACCGCCACGGTCGATCCAGACCTGCCAGCGGGCGTAGTTTCGGGGTGCGGAAGCGCCGGTCATGACTAAGCATTAGTAAGCGATGGGACTTGGTCAGGCACGCCAAAAAGAAAGGGACCCGCAGGGAGGGTCCCGAGTAAGAGCGACGTGATGTCAGGTGTATCCGGTCTAGCGTAGAGCGTAGGGGCCGAAGCGGATCATCTTGGCCGGTGGCGTGCGGCGGCGAATGCCGAACGCCCGGGTCAGGGAGACCAATATGAGTCGCAAAATGGCCATGGCGTGATCGAAAGCTCCAGACCTGAATACAACCACCATAGTACAGCGAAAACGAGGGAAAGTAAACTATATATCCGCAACCAGGGTTACATGACCACAAGATGTTGTGTGTTTGGCGGAAAGCTTTGCGGTCCCAGGCGGGCGGCTATAGAACGGTCCGGGGATCGTCTTTTTCAAGGGGTGGGTAATGACGGGCACGCGCAAGACACTGGTCTATTTCGATGAATTGGTCGACCCGGCGGCGACGGAAGCCATGCACGGGATCGCCGGTGTCGATGCGGTGTGTTTAAGCCAGTCCGGCAACGAGGATGAGATCTGGTCGACGCTTGCCGGTGCGCACGGCTACCAGTGCCGCCCCAGCACCGAGACCCAGAAACGTTTCTGGCCGGGACCCGAATTCATCGCGCGCTGCCCCAACCTGTTGGCGGTGTCCTCGGCCGGTGCCGGCTACGACATGATCGATGTCGCCGCCTGCAATGAGGCCGGCATCCTCGTCGTCAACCAGTCGGGTGCCAACGCCGAATCGGTCGCGCAGCACGTCTTCGGCCTGGCCCTGGCGCTCTGCAAGCAGATCATCCAGTCGGACCGCGCCATGCGGCGCGCCGGCCGCGACTGGACGCGGTGGGACTACGTCGGCCACGAGTTGACCGGACGCACCATCGGTATCGTCGGGCTCGGCAACATCGGCCGGCGCATCGTCCGCATTTCGCGCGCTTTCGACATGAACGCCATCGCCTACGACCCCTACATCACCGACGAGGATTTCCGCGAACGTGGAGCCAAGCGTGTCGGCAGTCTGGCGGAGCTGTTCGCTGCCGCCGATGTGGTCTCCATCAACTGCCCGCTGACCGCCGAGACGCGCGGCATGGTCGGCGTCGATCTCTTTGCCCGCATGAAGCCGACGGCGCTGTTCATCACCACGGCGCGTGGCGGCATCCACGACGAGGCGGCGCTCGCCGCCACCATCGCCGAGGGCCGCATCGCCGGCGCCGGCTGCGATGTCTTCGAGATTGAGCCGCCGGCCCACGATCATCCGCTGCTGGGTTTCGACAACGTCATCGTCTCGCCGCACAATGCCGGCGTCACCGACGATGCCAATGCCAACATGTCGGGCTACGCCGTGGCGCAATGGGCAGACATCTTTGCCGGACGCTATCCGCCCAGGCTCCGCAATCCGGAAGTGTGGGAGCGCTACCGGTCGCGCTTCGCGGCCATGTTCGGCTCCGAACCGGCGGCGGCCTGAGGGCGCGGGGGAAAGCCGATGAAAGTCCCGGGCGATGGACGGGGTCAGGACCAGCGCCGCTACGAGCGGTTCGAGGTCCGCCTGCCGACTCGGGTTCAGGACGAACACGGCAGCTATGAAGCGACCCTACTGGATGTCTCCGAGGGCGGTGCGGCGGTGCATTTCGATCAGCCGCGCTACTCCAACGACCAGTTCGTCGAACTGCATACCGCCGGCTACGAAATTCTGCATGGCCGCGTCGTGCGCCAGTTCCAGGGCGGCATGGCGCTCGAGTTCGACGACGAGGAGGAGCGCAAGCGTGCGCGCGAGGAGATCGCCAAGTTCCGTGCCGTCGTCGGCGGTCAGCGGGAGTTCTAGTCGGGCCGGTGGCGTCAATCGATGCCGAGTTGGGTCGCCACTTCCTCGGCGATGGCGAGCGATGAGGTCAGGCCGGGACTCTCGATGCCAAACAGATTGACTAGTCCCGCAACACCGTGCGCCGACGGGCCTTGAATGATGAAATCTGCGCCGTATTTGCCACCCTCCGGCCCGGTCAGCTTCGGGCGAATGCCGGCGTAACCCGGTTGCAGTGCGCCGTCCTTGAGGCCCGGCCAATAGCGGCGGATGTCGCCATAGAACTTCTCGCCGCGCTTCGGATCGACGGTATATTCGATCTTGTCGATCCATTCCACGTCGGGACCGAATTTGACTTGGCCACCGAGATCGACGGTCGAGTGGGTGCCGAGCCCGCCCGCCACCGGCACCGGATAGACGAGATGGTTGAATGGTGACTTGCCGGTGAGGATGAAATAGTGGCCGCGCGCGAACTTGAGCGGCGGCACCTGATCCGGCGGCATGCCATCGATGTGGCGTGCCAGCGGCTGCGCGCCGAGCCCGGCGGCATTGACCAGCGTCGTGCAGGAAAGCGTCATCGGGGCATCGCCGCCGATATCGAGTTCGATGCCGCTGCCGTTGACCCGGCCGGCAATCACCGGCGCATGAAACGCGATCATACCGCCGGCGGCTTCCAGTTCGCCCTGGAGTGACAGCATATAGGCGTGCGAATCGAAGATGCCGGTCGACGGCGACAGCCAGGCGGCGACGGCACGGACGTTGGGCTCCAGTTGCTTGAGGCGCGCGCCCTCGACCCATTCGAGGTCATCGACGTGGTTCGCCCTCGCCTTAGCGCCGATGTCTTCAAGGGTCGGGATTTCCGCTTCCTCGGTGGCGACGATCATCTTGCCGATGCGTTTATGCGGAATGGCGCGCGCGGAGAGATATTCGTATAGCATGTTACGGCCGGCGACGCAGAGCTTGGCCTTCAGGCTGCCGGCCGGGTAATAGATGCCGGCATGGATGACCTCGGAGTTGCGCGACGACGTGCCGGTACCGATAGCCTCGGTTTCCTCGATGACGACGACCTCGTGCCCGGCCAACGCCAGGCGCCTGGCGATGGCGAGGCCGACGCAACCGGCGCCGACGACGATGCTGTCCACATGCTCCGACATGGTCGCGAAGATGGAACGCCAGCCCGTGTCTGTCTATAACATTTCATGATCTCGATGCTGCAATTCCTGGGCCGGCATGCCACGGCGGTAATGGCGTCCGGGGTATTCATCGGTCTCGCCGCGCAGCCGCTGGCGGCGGTGCTGCGTCCGTTGATATTTCCAGCCGTCTGGGCGCTTTTGATGTTCTCGATGATGCGCCTGGATGCGGGCGCGGTGATGGCGGTACTGCGTCGGCCGGGGCGGTTGTTGCTGGTCCTGGTCCTGATGCTGTGCGTATCGCCGTTGGCGATGTGGGGGGTGGTTTCATTGGTGCCGCTCGCCGATGGGCTCAAGGCGGCATTGATCCTGACCGCCGGTTCCTCGCCGCTGATGTCGACGCCGGCAATCGCCATGATCCTGGCCCTGGACGGTGCCTTGGCCCTCGCCGTGCTGATTGCGGCGACGTTGCTGATTCCGTTCACGCTGCCGGTCACTGCGCTGATCCTGCTCGGTCTCGATCTCGGCACCGACGCCGGTCAACTGATGCTGCGATTGGCCGGCCTGGTCGGCAGCGCCGCCCTGGTCGCCTTCGGGGTCCAGAAGCTTTTTGGGCGGCGGCGCATCGAAGACGGCAAGGTGGGGGTCGACGGTGTATTCGTAATCCTGCTTTTGGTGTTCGCGATCGGTCTCATGGACGGGATCACGCCAAGGTTATTTGCCGAGCCGCTGCATATGCTGTTCGTTACGGCGTTGAGTTTTGCCGTTTACATTGGTTTGATGGTGTTGGCGGCGGTATTGTTCGCGGTGTTGTGGCACGACCGGCCGACGGCTTTCAGTGTCGGTCTGGCTTTCGGATGTCGCAATCTGGCGATCATCATTGCCGTTCTACCCGCCGGAGCAGACCCGGATATCATGACCTATTTCGCCTTGGCTCAGTTTCCCATCTATATCATGCCGTCTTTACTGAAGCCGGTGATTGGCCGCATCTTGAAAAACCGTACCGTTCGGCACATCTCTGCTGACGGAGGACCTTCATGAAATGTCCGCACATTCGCAAACATCTACGCTGGGGCTTGCCGCTGGCGCTGGTGATTGGATTGCTTGCCGAAGGCGTCGCGCGGCACTCCATGGCTGACTGGCGCACCGCAAGCCGCGAGCCGGTCGGCATCGCTCCCGATCTGGAAAAGCACAGCGAGGCCATCGCGCAGGTCTATGCAGCGCGAGCCTACAGCTGGCGTGGAATTTTCGGCGTGCACTCCTGGATCGCGGTCAAGCCGACCAACGCTTCCGAGTTCACGGTCTACGAGGTGATGGGCTGGAACGTCCGTCACGGCTATCCGGCGGTCCGCATTTCGAACCGCGCTGCCGACGGGCGCTGGTTCGATGCGGTGCCCGAAATCATCGCCGATATCCGCGGCGAGGGCGTCGACGACGTCATCCGCCGGATCGACGAGGCCGCCAAGTCATACCCGTACATGGACCAATACACGGTCTGGCCGGGGCCCAACTCGAACACCTTCATCGCCCACGTGGGACGCGCGGTGCCGGAACTCAAGCTCGACCTGCCGCCGACCGCCATCGGCAAGGATTACATCCCCGGTGGCGGCGTCGTCGCACCGACACCGAGCGGCACGGGCTACCAGTTTTCGCTGTTCGGATTGCTCGGCGTGCTCGCCGGCAAGGAGGAGGGGGTCGAAGTCAATCTGCTCGGCCTTACCTTCGGCGTCGATATCAAGGATATGGCGATCAAACTGCCGATTGCCGGCCGCGTCGGCGGATCTTCGTGAGCAATCATTCGTGAGCGTATGGGGAAAGGTGATCGGCGGTGTCGCCGGCTTCGCGCTGGGCGGGCCGCTGGGCGCACTTCTGGGGGCGGTCGCCGGGCACGCAGTCGACAAGATGAAGGCGGCGGAAGCGGCGGCCAGCGGTCGCGATGCCGTATTCGATGGTTTCGATCAGGACGCCCGGCAGGTCGCCTTCACCACCGCCGTGATCGCGCTCTCCGCGAAAATGGCGAAGGCCGATGGTCGGATCAGCGTCGATGAGATCGCCGCTTTCAAGACCATTTTCCACATTCCATCCGACGAGACCTCGCACGTCGCACGCATCTGGGACGAGGCCAAGAACCAGCCCGGCGGCTACGAACCCTATGCCGAGCAGATCGCGCAGTTGTTCCGGCACGAGCCGGCGGTGATGGAGGAAATTCTCGGCGCGCTTTTCCATATCGCCAAGGCCGACGGCGCCGTCCATCCGGCGGAAATGGAGATGCTGTCGCGCACGGCCATGATCTTTGGCTTCAATGCGCATGCCTTCGAGCGGCTGAAGAACATCCATTTGGGCGCCGACGGTGGCGATAATCCGTATGACGTCCTGGGGATTTCGCCAGATGCCAGCGACGAGGAAGTGAAGAAGACCTATCGCAAGCTGATTCGCGAGAACCATCCCGATACGTTGATGGCGCAGGGCGTTCCGCAGGAATTCATCGATCTCGCCAATGAGAAGATGGCCACCATCAATGCCGCCTACGACCGCATCGAAAAACAACGCGGCCTCAAGTAGCATCGTGTCGGAGGCGGGATGGTCTTGATCGAAACGCCATCGCCCAATCATGGTCCGCGCGCGGAAGGCCGGCCGATCGACATGCTGGTCGTGCATTACACCGGCATGACCTCGGCCGATGCGGCGCTCGAACGGCTTTGCGATCCGGCCGCCGAAGTCAGCGCGCATTACCTGATCGACGAGGGGGGCGTGGTGCATCGATTGGTCGCTGAAGAAAGGCGCGCCTGGCATGCCGGCGTCTCAGAGTGGCGCGGCGAGACCGACATCAATGGGCGCTCCATCGGGATCGAGTTGGTGAATCCTGGCCATGAGTTCGGATACCGGCCGTTTCCCGATGCCCAGATGGACGCTTTTCGCGCGCTTGCCTTCGAAATCATCGGCCGCCATCCGATCGAGGCGCGCAACGTCGTCGGCCACTCGGACGTGGCACCAACCCGCAAGAGCGATCCCGGTGAGTACTTCGATTGGCAGGGCCTCGCCGCCGACGGCATCGGCCTCTGGCCCGTGCCGGCCGACCACCTCGAGCAGGACTCAGGCCGCACGGCTGCGCTTCTCGCCGAGATCGGCTACGACATTCGCGATTTGGGCGCGGCCATCAGGGCGTTTCAGCGCCATTTCCGGCCGGCACGCCCGAACGGCCGCATGGATCCGGAGACCGCGCGTCTCGTCGCCGGGTTGCATGCCTTGGCTTGCGGCCAGCCTGCTACGAGTGTTTGATCGGGCGAAAATCGGCGCTAGACTGCGCTTGCCAGACGGTCGGATGGCCGCCTTCGTGCTTGCGGCGGGGGAGGAAAGTCCGGGCTCCATGAAAACACGGTGCCGGGTAACGCCCGGCGGGGGCGACCCCAGGGAAAGTGCCACAGAGAGCAGACCGCCCGGCCGGTCCTCGTGACGCCGGGTAAGGGTGAAAGGGTGCGGTAAGAGCGCACCGCGCCACCGGAGACGGCGGCGGCAAGGTAAACCCCACCGGGAGCAAAACCAAATAGGGACGGCATGCCGGTTTTGGCCGGCAGGCGGGTTTTCGAGCCGCCGTCCGGGTCGGTTGCGCGAGGCGTTCGGCAACGGACGTCCCAGATGAATGGCCATCCACCGCCTCTGCGAGGTGGGGACAGAACCCGGCTTACAGACCGTCTGGCACTTCTTTCCATTTTCCCAAAGCGCCATCGAATGACCTGTGCCGGGCCACATTTGCGCCGGAATGGACCGCCACCCTGTTTGGTGGACCGGATGCCCTTATCCGCTTGAAAATTCGCACGTTTGCCCCGTTCGGAAACGCTTTGTTAACCCATGCCGTGCCACGTTAATCCCGTTGACGCCCAATATATCCCATGTTATCCCATTAATACCCAAATAGTGACCATGGTTATTGGGTGTTTCCGGCGGGTCGCGGTTTGCCGTTTCGGCAAGCGCGACATTGCCGCTTTCAATCCGAGCCGACCGGCAGAATCCGGTGGGTTCGGGATATCGGCAGAAGCCGATGCAACGCGCGTTAATCGGGGGCCAGGATGACTTTGTTCGTCGGCCGGCATGTCAACAATATCGACCGCAAGGGGCGGGTGTCCGTTCCCAAGCCGTTTCGTGCTGCCTTGCAGGCGCAGGGCTCCCAAATCATTTATGCCTATCCGCTGTTCAAGCATGCCGCGCTCGAAGCCTGTGGCGAGGCGTTCATGGCGCGCCTGAGCGCCAGCCTCGATGACCTCGATATGTTCTCCGACGAACAGGACGACCTCGCCGCGATCGTTCTCGAAAACGCCCAACCGCTGAGTTTCGATCCCGAAGGGCGAGTCACCTTGCCGAAGGAACTGGCGGATCACGCCGGTATCTCCGATCAGATCGCTTTCGTCGGCCGTGGCGCACGGTTCCAGATTTGGGAGCCCAAGGCCTATCAAGCCAATCGCTCGATGGCCTTCGAGCGTGCCCGTGCCCGTGGCGCCACGCTCAAGCTTCGTGCCGATGTGGGGCGGACGGACGGAGGTGACGAATGACCGCACCCCGCCATATCTCGGTGATGGTGAATGAGGTCGTCGCCGCCTTGTCGCCGCGCGACGGTGCCGTCTATGTCGATGCGACGTTTGGCGCCGGCGGCTACACCCGTGCTTTGCTCGCCGCTGCCGATTGCACCGTTTGGGGCATCGATCGCGACCCTTTGGCCGTCAGCATCGGCCAGAACATAGCGCGTGATTTCGGCGGCCGGTTGACGGTCTTGAGTGGTCGCTTCGGTGATATGGAAGACCTGCTCGCCGGTGTCGGCGTCGACCAAGTCGACGGCATAGCGCTCGATCTCGGCGTTTCGTCGATGCAGATCGACGATCCGTCGCGTGGGTTCTCGTTCCGGGCGGACGGGCCCTTGGACATGCGCATGGAGGGCGCCGACGGCGAGCTTACCGCCGCCGACGTGGTCAACCGCACGGCGGAGCGGGAACTGGCCGACATTATATACGCCTATGGTGAAGAGCGGGCGTCGCGGCGTATCGCGCGCGCAATTGTCGAGCTTCGCGAAAAAGAACCTTTCGAGCGCACCGAGCAGTTGGCGGCGGTGATCCGGCGTGTCGTCCGCGGCGCCAATGGCGACATCGATCCGGCCACCCGCACCTTCCAGGCGCTCCGCATCTACGTCAATGAAGAGCTGCTTGAGTTGGAGAAGGGCCTTGGCGCCGCCCACCGTCTGCGCGTCGCCCGCGGGAGGCGCGCGGTGGTGTCCATCCATTCGCTCGAGGATCGCAGGGTCAAGACGTTCCTGCAGGAACGGAGCGGTCAGGGCCCGCGTCCGTCGCGACACGTGCCGATGGTTACCGACCAATCGAAGCCGACGTTCAAGCTGATCGAACGTGGCGCGTGCAAGCCGTCCGAAACCGAAATCTCGGCAAATCCGCGCTCGCGCTCGGCGCGTCTGCGCTGGGCCGAACGCACGGCCGCACCGCGGCCCTTGGCGGCGTGAGGAGAGGGCGATGATGCGAACCTCATCCATGGTGATCCTGCTGGTTGCCGTTGCCGTCGGCATTGGCCTCTTCATGGTCAAATACAGGGTTCAGGACCTGGAAGAACAACTCGTCGACCTCAACCGCTCGATCGCCCGCGACCGCGAGGCGATCCGCGTTCTGCGCGCGGAATGGAGCCACCTGAACGAGCCGTCGCGGCTCAAGGCCCTGGCCAACCGTTACCTCGGAATGAACCCGGTTCCGGTCGATACCATCACGACCAGTGCTGAACTCGAACGACAGATCCCCTCCCGGCCGGCGAAGCCGGGCGCACAACTTCTCGAGAAAGAGAACCCGAACTCCAGAAAGGAGCAGGTGCAATGATTTCATTTGGTCAGCGTTTCATCGCGAAACGCCAACAAGTCGCAGGCCTCAAGAAGCAGGCGCTGGAGACTGGCCGAAGCCGTCTGTTGGTTGCCGGCATGGTGATGTCGATGGCCTTCGTCGGCGTCGCTGGGCGATTGGTCGATCTCGCCGTGTTCGAAGGCGGGTACGAACCCAAGGGTACGCAAGCGGCGACGTCCGGCGTCTCGACCAGCGGTCGGACCAGTATCGTCGATCGCAACGGCATGATCCTGGCGACCAGTCTGCCGACGGTCTCGGTATTCGCCGATCCGGTGTCCGTCCTCGATCCGGAGGAGGCGGCGACGAAGCTCGCCGAAGCCATGCCGGAGCTGTCGCGCGATACCATGCTGTCGCGGCTTACCGGATCCGGCCGGTTCATCTGGCTGGCGCGCAACCTGACGCCGAAGCAGCACTACCGCGTCAACCGCCTCGGCCTGCCGGGCATTGCCTTTCAGAACGGCGAACGCCGGGTCTACCCGCACGGCCCGCTGGTATCGCACATCCTCGGTCTCACCGATGTCGACGGCAATGGCGTTGCCGGCGTCGAAAGCCGTTTCGACCAGGTGCTGCGAGCCGCCGATCATCCGTTGCGGCTTTCCATCGACCTTCGGGTTCAGTCCGTCCTGCATGACGAACTCGTCTCCGCCATGGCCGAGTTTCAGGCGATTGGCGCCACCGGCGTCGTGATGTCGACGGGGACG
>JAYOXJ010000098.1:0-428 GCA_038152725.1 Rhodospirillaceae bacterium | reverse complement strand
ACACCGGTGAGTTGGTGGCGATGGTGTCGCTGCCGGACTACGACCCCAACGATCCCGCCGCCATGACCGCCGATGCTGCATTCAATCGCGCGGCGAAGGGCGTCTACGAAATGGGTTCGACGTTCAAGCTGTTCACGGCGGCGATGGCGCTCGATTCCGGTACGGTCAGTGTCGCCGGCGGATATGACGCCAGCCAGCCGATCCACATCGCGCGCTTCACGATCTCAGATTACCACGCCAAGAACCGCTGGCTTTCGGTGCCGGAAATCATCCTGCATTCGTCCAACATTGGTGCCGCTAAGATGGCAATCGATGTCGGTAGCAAGGGCCAGCAGGAATACCTCGAGCGTTTCGGCCTGCTCAAGCCGGCCGCACTGGAACTTCCCGAAGTCGGTGCACCGCTGGTACCGAGCGTGTGGCGCCCCATC
>JAYOXJ010000097.1:7202-11106 GCA_038152725.1 Rhodospirillaceae bacterium | reverse complement strand
GGGCGGGCGCTGCGAGGCGTGCCAGGGCGACGGCGTCATCAAGATCGAGATGCACTTCCTGCCGGATGTCTACGTGCAGTGCGACGTCTGCAAGGGCAAGCGCTACAACCGCGAAACCCTGGATATCCAATTCCGCGGCAAGTCCATCGCCCAGGTGCTCGAACTGACCGTCGAGGAAGCGGCCGAATTCTTCAAGGCGGTGCCGTCGATCCGCGACAAGCTGGTCACGTTGGAGAAGGTCGGGCTCGGCTACATCCATCTCGGCCAGCAGGCGACGACGCTGTCGGGCGGCGAGGCGCAACGCGTCAAGTTGGCCAAGGAACTGTCGCGCCGCGCCACCGGACGCACCCTCTACATCCTCGACGAACCGACCACCGGTCTGCACTTCGAGGACGTGCGCAAGCTCCTGGAGGTGCTGCACGCGCTGGTCGAACAAGGCAACACGGTCGTCGTCATCGAACACAACCTGGAAGTCATCAAGACCGCCGATTGGATCATCGACCTGGGCCCCGAGGGCGGCAACAAGGGCGGGCGCATCGTCGCCCAAGGCACGCCGGAGGACGTGGCGCGCACCGCCGGCAGCTTCACCGGGGAGTATCTGGCACCTTATCTCGGCATGAAGAAGCCCGGCAAACAGCGAAAGAGCGCATGACATGAGCGAACGCAAGCGCCCTACCCCGGCGGAACTCAACGCCCGTCTGCCGGGCTCGCTGCCCGGCCTGCTCGGCATCGAGGCGGTTGCGGTCGGCGAAGGCCGCTTGACGGCGCGCATGGCGGTCAGGCCGGACCATTTGGCGCCCAACGGCTACATGCACGCGGCCTCGGTGATCGCGCTGGCCGATACCGCCTGCGGGCTCGGCACCTGGGTGAATTTGCCGGACGGCGCCCGGTCGTTCACCACCATCGAACTCAAGAGCAACTTTCTCGGCACCGCGACCGATGGTGAAATCACCTGCGAGGCCATCGGCCGGCACTTGGGGCGCAACACCCAGGTCTGGGACGCCGAGGTCCGCCACACCGAGACCGGTAAGACGGTGGCGCTGTTCCGTTGCTCGCAGATGATCCTATGGCCTAAATAGCGCTGGCGCAGGGTCTTCACAGTTCAGGCCCGCTCAAAAAACTTGCCCCCGATCTCTCGGGGGCAAGTTTTTTGTCGATCTAGGCTTTGGTATGGGGGGAGAACCCTATTGTTATTTTGGGGGGAACCTCAGAAAGCTCTCTTGATACCGAAAATCACCGCTTCCTTCTTGCCGTCGGCGCTGGGCGAGATGTCGGTGTCTGAATAGTTCAGCGACAAGTCGAAACCGGCGATCGAGTAGCCGACGCCGAAGTTCCACTCGACATAGTCGGGGCTGCCGAAGGCGGTTTCGTTCTTGATGTACTGCTTGGCGACGTAGCCGTTGACGCTCAATCCCTTGACCGCCGGAACCGGCGCCGAGACGGCGAGCTTCGGATAGTAGGCGGTGCCACTGGCACCGAAGTTGTCGGGCGAATAGTTGAGCGAGGCGGTGACCGCGGCGGGGCCGAAGTCATAGCCCAGAGAACCCGCGATTTCGAAGAAGTCGTAGTTGAGCGTGCCGGCGGCGCCCGGGTACATGTAGTAGATGCCGCCCAGGCTCCAGCTCACGCCGGTCTTGCCGATGGTGCCCTTGAGGCCGCCATACAGGTCCATTTCCATGGTCGCGCCGTCGATACCGGACGCCTCGTTGAAATCGACGTTGGAACCCCAAACGCCGAGATAGAAGGAGGTCGGCTTGGCGATTTCGACTTCGTAGTCGAAGCCGCCCTGAATGGCCGGCGCATCGTCGTTCTGTGAGATGCCGCGGAAATAATATTCGGATACGAAACCGACATTGGCGGAAAAGGTGCCGGGAATGCCTGCCATTTCGGCTGCCGAAACCGGCGCTGCCGAAACCAAGACGAGCCCGGTCACGGCGGCGGCCGCGACCTTGTGGAGGTTCGTCACAACACAACCCTTGTTCATCGCGTTCTTCATCCCTCGTTATGGCTCCGTTGAAGACCGGGACTGGTGCCGCCCCGAGCTTCGAAAAAAAGTTATCGGTGCACACCGTTGATGTCGTCTGCTAATTTTTTTCAAGTATGTTGCGTTTTTTCGAACGTTAGATGAAACTCGTCCCATGCGTCACCTCACCCCGTACCGCTATATCGACGAAGTCGCGAAGGTCCGTTCGATCCGCAAAGCCGCGGAAACACTGGCGATCACGCCATCCGCGCTGAACCGGCGCATCCTCATGTTCGAGGAGGAACTGGGCGCGCCGATCTTCGAGCGCCTAGCGCGCGGCGTGCGTCTGAATACCGCCGGCGAGATCCTGATCCACCACATCCGCAACCAGATTTCCGACATGGACCGGGTGCGATCGCAGATCGCCGACGTCGCCGGCGTGCGCCGCGGCCATGTCTCGTTGGCGTGCCCACAGCCGGCGCTCAGGTTCTTCCTGCCGGACGAAATCAAGCGCTACCGCGAGGAACATCCCGAGGTTACCTTCAACGTCCATGTGCGCAACGGCCTCGCCGCCGAACAGGCGCTGGCAGATCATTCCGCCGACATCGCCATCCTGGCGGAAGCGCCCTATCTGGCGGAGTTCCAGACCGTGCTGACCATCCGCCAGCCGCTCTACGTGGTCATGGCCGAGGACCACCCGCTGGCGAAGGTCGAGGCGCTCCGGCTTTCCGAGTGCCTGGAATATCCCCTCGCACTGCCGCCGACCCCGAATGCGTTGCGCTCATTGCTCGAGGGACTGGCGGCGCAGCGCAACGCCAAGATCAACCTCGCGGTGCAATCGGATAGCTACGAATTCCTGCTCAACTACGTCAAATCGGGGCAGGTGCTGTCGTTCTATCTGCCGCTCGGTCTGCCCACCGACAAACAGATGGAAGGCCGCATATGCCGGCCGGTCGCCGGCCGTGACGCGCCGCCGGTATTGCTCTATCTCGGCCAGCTCCGCAACCGCCATCTCTCGGTCGCCGCGTCGCGTTTCTGCGACCAGTTGGTCAACACCTTCGTCGCCGCCTACGACTGCGATTGAACCTGCTCTGCTCCCAAGTTTCCGGGGGGCTTCCGGGCTTTCCCTGGCCGAACCCTTTCGTATAATCATTCGCTGATAGAGCAATCACGCGCGGAGGAGTTTCGCATGCCCGCCAACATTCGCGATACGATCATCAAGATCGTGCTGTTCTCCTTCATCGTCGGGCTTTTGCTGTCGTTCTTCGATATCAATCCGGCGCAATTGCTCCGCAACTTCGGCGCCACCGCCGAGAAGATCTTCAAAATCGTCGCCGACGTGATCGAATGGGGCGTCAAATACGTGCTGCTCGGCGCCGTCGTCGTGGTGCCGATCTGGCTGATCTTCTTCGGCATCGGCAAACTGCGCGGCAAATAGGCTGCCGGGCGGCATTTCATGAAGAAAAAGCCGCTAATGGTGCTCGCCTTCCTGGCGCTTTGCGTGCTCGCCATCGGCGCCGGCAACGCCATCCGCAAGGCCGTCGATCCGAGCGTCGCGGAAGGCGGCAATCCACTGATGGCCGCGCTCGGCAAAAGCCTCAAGGGATTGGTAACGCCGCCACCGCCGCCGCCCGGCGCGCGTCCCGCCGACCCCAAGCAAGTCGCGCGCGGCGCCAAGATCTACGCCGCCAACTGCGCCCAGTGTCACGGCGAAAACCTGGAAGGCCAACCCAACTGGCGGGCGAAAAACGCCGACGGCACCCTGCCGGCGCCGCCGCACGACGCCAGCGGCCATACCTGGCACCACCACGATCAACTGCTGTTCGACTACACCAAGCAGGGCGGCCAGGCGCTGGCGCCGGAAGGCTTCAAGAGCGCCATGCCGGCATTCCGCGATACGCTCTCGGACGACGACATCTGGGCGGTTTTGGCGTTCATCAA
>JAYOXJ010000097.1:0-7192 GCA_038152725.1 Rhodospirillaceae bacterium | reverse complement strand
TCATCAAGAGCCGCTGGCCGAAGGACATCCAGGCGCGCCAAAGCCGGGTCAACCGCTGAGCCCGGCAATCCCGACTATTTGAAGCTGACGGTGGCGACGGCGCGGTCGATCTTGGCCTTGCCCCAGGCCGACGGTGCCGCAGGCGCCGACTTTGGATCGGCGATCGCAGTGCCCTGCCCCGCTTCGGTCAGTTCCACCCGGCCGACCGCAGTTTCCACGTAGACGCCCTTGCCGCCGAGCATGGCGACCTCGAAATTGTTGTCCAGCATGCCGCCCCAGAACGTTGTGCCGCGCACGCCGATGGTGGCGACCTCTGTCTTGACCTGGAACGAGGCGTCGGCGGTCTGCATGATCTTGCCGGTGGTCGCGCTAAACGCGCCCTGCAGCAGCCGGAACGCGGCGTTGGGCGCATTGCCCATGACGAATTCGGAGACCACCATCACCGCCTTCTCGCCGAGCGTCAGCACAGTGCCGTCTGCCAGCGTGACTTCCAACCTAGCGCCCTTTCCGGTGGAGAGCACGTCGCCGGCGAGGATGGTCTCGCCGGTCTTGAGCGGCCTCGGCAGCGCGTTCTGCATCGCCATGCCGGCACCCTGGATGCGCGTCACCTTGCCGATCGGGTCATCGTCGGCGGCCCGGCCCGGCACCACCACAACTAGGGCGATGAGCAAACCGAGCAGCAGCAGCCGGACGCGGTTCATGCGGCGTTGTCCCTTTTCTTGGCGACGTCGGGCCCGAAGACGCGGGTGACGAAGTCCGGGTAGATCTCGGCGATGCGCGCGCCGATGCTGGAACGCAGCAACTCGAGCCGCTCGGGTTCGGGTTCCGGCGTCATCGGCACGTTCTCCGGAATATCGAAATCGAAACCGGTGTTGTCGCGCACTTCCTCGAGTGTGTGGCCGGGATGCACGGACTCGAGCGTGAAGCGCTTGCGTCCGGCGTCGAACGACATCAGGCATAGCTCGGTGACCAAAGCCTTCGGCCCACCCGGCCGATAGACGCCGGGTTCACTGGTGCCCGGCGCGCTGATGAAATCGACCTGGGGCACGAACACGCGGCGCGTATGCTCCGGCCGGAACAGGATAACCTTGGGCACCACGAAATACATGAAGGCGGACCCGAACGAGCCCGGGAAGCGCTTGTTCATCCGCGGATAGGCGCCGGTGCCGACCAGATTGATATTGGCCTCGCCGTCGATCTGCACGCCACCCAGGAAGAACACGTCGATGCGGCCCTGGCCGGCGCAGTCGAAGGTTTCCCGCCCACCGTCGGTGAACGGATTGTCGGCCAAGCCATGAATGATCGAGGTGCGCAGCCGGCCCTTGGTCAGGTGCTCGACCAGCAGCGCCGCCGAGCCCGGGATCGGCGATGCCGCGCCGACGGTGACGTGACGCACGGCCGGATCGTCGAGCAGCCGCGCGATCACGGAAATCATCAATTCTTCGGACTTGTAGGTCATTCGGCCGCGTCCGCCACTTGTTCAGCCAGGAACTCTTCCATGAAGGCGTCGAAACCCTCCTGGGTCTGAGCCATACGGGCATAGGTCCGGTAGGTCTCGACATCCGGCCCGTAAACGCCGAGCAGGCCGATCGGCTTTGCTCCCATGGGTGCCGGCGCGAGGCCGTCGACATAGAGGCCGGGCAGCATGCCGCCGGCCAGCATCAGGTCTGAAACCAGGTTGCCGTCGCGAATTTCCTCGGCCGTCGCCAGCGTCGCCTTGGCGGCGTGCGCCATGGTCACCATCTCGCGCCTACGGCCGATCCAGAGGTTGCCGTGGCGGTCGGCGAACGGCGTGTGCAACAGCGCGAAATCGGGGCGGATCGCCGGCAGCAGCACGATCGGCCCGTTACCTTCGCCGAGCGGATCATCGACGACTTTCCAGTCCGGCCGGTTGGCGACGATGTCGGAACCTATCAGGCCGGTCAGCGGCATGAACGGCACGCCCTTCTCGGACGCTTGCAGAGCGGTGTGAATGGCGGGACAGGTCGAGTCGAGGATGCGCACGGCTCCCTTCTCGACCGCATCGCAGAAACGCGGCGCCAGTCCGTATTCGCCGAGGCTGACGGCGGCGCACTGGACGGTGGATACGCAGCCGGCGCCGATCAGCATGTCGATGGCGATGCCGCCGATGGGCACGCAAAGCAAATGCAGATCGCGGACCTGACGGCGGATCAGCGCCCGCACCAGGGCCATGGGGACATAACTTTGTTCGGCCGGCAACGCCACCAAGGCGCCGTCCGGCACTTGCGCCGCAAGGGCGTCGATATCGGATGGATTTATCATGCGCGAATTATAGCCGAGGGTCCCGGCGTCGCCAATCCAAGAGGCGACGCCGGAAATGCGTCAGCTACCGGGCGTTGTGGCGCGCCAGTATTCCGTATTGGTATCGAGCATGAGGCTGTCGTGCTTGGTCTCCAGGCAACGGCGCATGGAGAAGAAGCGATGCAGACCTTCGACCATGTAGCGGCAGGATTCGAAGGTCGAAGCCGCACGTGCCCGCCCGTCGGCACTGAGCGAACCATCGAACGCCTCTTCGGCACGCGTGAGCAGCGTGGCGCGCTCTTCGGCCGCCATGCGCCCGACCCGGGGCGTAATGTTGATCATGCGGTTGACCACGCGGGTCGCCTCGGTACGCGGATCGTTGGACGCGAGCCAACGGTCGGCCTCGGTGCGCAGGTATTCGGTCGCATAGGCGATTTCTCGTTCGGTGATCGGGTCCGGATCGCCGGCGACCTCGACCGGAACCAGCGACATCCCCTTGGAGACAGTGATCGCCGCCGAAACGCCGCCGAGATTGCGAAGGTCGCGCTCGGTCAGTTCGACACGCACGGCAGTAAAGCCGCGCGCCACTTTGACGTTCAGGTATTCCGCGGCGGGCAGCCGGCGCTGGTTGCCATCGGCGTCGGTGATGACCAGTTCGGCCGCGCCCGGCCCATGGAAGCGGTATGCCGTTCCGGCGAGCGGGTTGGCGCGCTCCTTCTGCAGGCAGAGCGTGACGAGTTCGGCCCAGCACTGGCCCGTGGCACAAGACAGCGGAACCGGTTCATTGTAGGCGATGACGCCGAGAATCTGCGGCGCCGCGCTGGCAGGCCGGATTCCGGCCACGGCGGCAAGTCCGACTAGGAGAAAGGCGGCAAAAAGTCGTCTCATGACATGCTCCTCATATCGAGGGCACACGCGGAACCCGCTTCATCCACCGGGACGCCGCAGGCCCTCCGGAAGGCTCTCCGATTGGAGACCGATTGGATTAAAGGGTCTCACAACCGCGTTTCGGAATCAACGGGGCCGTTGCATCCTCACGGAAATGTCACGCATTCGCTCAATATTCGGATTTGGGCAACCCCTTGGCGCCACGCTTGTCGGTATTGCGCAGATTCGCGCCGCGAAGGTCGGCACCGCGGAAATCCGCATCGGTCAGCAGCGATCCCGACAGATCGGCATCACGTAGGTCCGCATCGCGGAAATCGGCGCCTTCCAAATCCGCATTGCGGATGATCGCGCCGGCCAGCAGCGCCCGGTGCAGCCTTGCATTCTCGAGGCTGCAGCGCCACTCGCCGCCGCCGGCGCGGGTCGAGACGTTGACTTCGCTCAACACGGCGCCGACCAGGTTGGCATCGACCAGATTAGCGCGCGTCAGCTTGGCCCTGCGCAAGTCGGCGCGGTCCATGATGACGCCGCGCAAATCTGCGTAAGAGAGGTCGGCCATCAGGAAATCGGCTTTCGAGCAACGCGCATCGCGGAGCACCGCGTATGAGAGCGGCCGCCGAGAGGTTTACCTTCTCGAGGTTCTGACCGGAAAGATCGGTCTCGGAAAGTTCGGCGCGCTTGCCCGCCTTGCCGTTCGATTTCACCCAGCGGTCATGGTTGACCAGGATTTCCTGAAACGACATCTCCATGTTTTCGACGCCCTTGGGCAGCATGGCATCGGTGAGATCGACTTTGGAGAAATCGACGTTGTCGAAAATGGCACCTATCAAGTTGGCGCCGGAGAGATCGGCGTTATCGAGAATGGTGTTTGAGAAGATGGCGCCGCGGAAGATGGCGCCCGACAACACCGCCTCGGTGAAGTCGGCGCCTTGCAGATTGCAGCCTGTCAGGTTGGTGAGCGACAGGTTGGCGCGAATGAATTTCGCGTTCTCCAAGTTGCAGTCGGTAAGATCGGTCTGCACGATCATCGAGTCCGAGACCCTGGCGCCCTTCATGTTGGCGCCGCGCGCCACCGCGCGCTCGAGTCCGCCAGTCGCCTCGTCGTGGACCACGGCAACGAGATCGCCGCCGGTGGCGGTCGGCTTCAGGAGTACGCCGTCGCGCATGTCGGTGTCGATCAGCGACGCGGCGGAGAGATCGGCACCGGCCATGCAGGCGCCGCGCAGATCGGCACGGTCGATGATCGCTTCGCGCATATCGGCGAAGCGCAAGTCTGCGGCGAACAGAATGGCATCCTTCAGGTTGGTGCCGTTGAGCGAGCAATGGCAGAGCAGCGCGCCGGTGAAATCGGCCCCGGCAAGCTGACGGCCGGAGAAATCCAGGTACGACATGTCGTACATGCCGAGCTTGGCACGTTCGCCGCCGCCCTTGTTGGTGGCGAACTTCTCGTGCCGGACCAGGATCTCATCCAGTTCCTTCTGGGTGATCTTGGTCCATTGCTCCCTGAACTCGGGCGTGTCGCGCAAACTCATGGACGCCTCGTCGTCGTCGGTCCGCTTTGGCGGCTGGTAGCCGTTCATGCCTTGGTTCCTTTGTCCGGCAATCCAATCGGGAAGTCTAGGGGGATTTGTCATTGTCGCCTGTGTCCGGCATCACTATGTTCCCGTCACTGAACGATTTTTCGTAGGAGTCCGGTCCAACCCATGGCGCCTAGACCCGACCCTGTACACATTATCGGCGGCGGTCTCGCCGGCAGCGAGGCCGCTTGGCAGCTCGCCCGTGCCGGTGTGCCCGCCGTCATCCACGAAATGCGCCCCGAGCGTGCCACGGCGGCGCACCAGACTGATGCCTTGGCCGAACTGGTGTGCTCCAACTCGTTCCGCTCCGACGACGCAGAGACCAATGCCGTCGGCCTACTGCACGAGGAGATGCGGCGGTCGGGTTCGCTGATCATGGCCGCCGCCGACGCCCACCGGGTGCCGGCCGGCGGCGCGCTCGCGGTCGACCGCGACGGCTTCAGCGCCGCCGTCACCGAAGCGCTGGCGAACGAACCGCTGATCGTCATCGAACGCGGCGAAGTCGCGGGCCGGCCGCCGGCCGAATGGTCGAGTGTCATCGTCGCCACCGGTCCGTTGACCTCGCCGGCGCTGGCCGACGCCATCGCAAAGCTCACCGGCGAAACTTCGCTCGCCTTCTTCGATGCCATCGCGCCGATCGTCTACAAGGAAACCATCGACTTCTCGGTCGCCTGGTTCCAGTCGCGCTACGACAAAAGCGCCGAGGGCGGCGACGGCAAGGACTACGTCAACTGCCCGATGACCAAGGCGCAGTATCACGATTTCGTCGCCCAGCTGGTCGCCGGCGAGAAGACGCAATTCCGCGACTGGGAGAAGGACACGCCCTACTTCGAAGGCTGCCTGCCGATCGAGGTGATGGCCGAACGCGGCCCCGAGACCCTCGCCTACGGCCCGATGAAACCGGTCGGCCTGACCGATCCCAGCAATCCCACCGTCAAACCCTATGCGGTGGTGCAGCTTCGTCAGGACAATGCGCTCGGCACGCTCTACAACATGGTCGGCTTTCAGACCAAGCTCACCTACGGCGAGCAGAAGCGCATTTTCCGGACCATTCCCGGCCTCGAGAACGCCGAGTTCGCGCGGCTCGGCGGCGTACATCGCAACACCTTCATCAACAGCCCGAAGCTGCTCGACCCGATGCTCCGGCTCAAGGCCGAGCCGAGGTTGCGCTTCGCCGGCCAGATCACCGGCTGCGAGGGCTATGTGGAAAGTGCAGCCATCGGCCTCATGGTCGGCCGCTTCGCCGCAGCGGAACGGCTGGGCGGACACTTCCAACCGCCGCCGGAAACGACCGCCTTGGGCGCCATCCTCAACCACGTGACGCTCGGCGCCGACGCTGCCACCTTCCAGCCGATGAACGTCAACTTCGGCCTGTTTCCGCCGGTCGAGGGACGCAACGAGAAAGGCCGCAAGCTGAAAGGCCGCGAGCGCAAGGCCGCCTACAGCGCCCGCGCGCGCACCGATCTCGATGGCTGGCTAAGCAGGTTTCGCCCGGCGGCGGAGTAGGCACCCCCGCGGCACCGGTTTTCGTGCTAAAATTCGCGGGAACGTCGGAGCGTGGACCGTGGAACACCATCTGACCTGCCAGGATTGCCTGCACTGGTCACCGTCCGAAATGGACGGCGCAGTCGACGAATATACCCACCACCTGGCACCGGACGAAGACCTCGACTGGCACCATGGGGTCTGCACCTTCGTCGATGGCGGCCGCGACGAAGCTTGGACAACCGGCGGCGGCCATCGGATCACCGATGGCCGTTTCTTCTCCTGCCCGTTCTTCGCGCAGAAACCGAAGGCGCCGAGCCGGTCAGAACGGCAGCCAGGAATGTTCCCTGTTGTAATGGAGGTAGCCGACGTTGGCGCCGGCACGCAGGCCCACGCCGGTGCGGATCGGCGCCAGGATGACGTCGCCAGATTGCTGGTAATTGACACCGAAACCGGCGACCAGATAGACGCTGCCATCGACGCCCGGATAGCGCTGGAACATCTGGTCTTCGCTCTTCAGGTGATAGGTCAGGGTGAACACCTTAGACGCGTTGCCGCCGATGTCCCAGCCGATCGACGGACCCTGCCAGTAAATCTTGCGCGCGCCAGACGCCTTGCGATTGAGCATGCCGTTCCCGTAGCGCAGGCCGATACCGATGGCGCCCGATACCTCTTCGCCGATGATATAGGCGTTGGGACGGCCGTGATCCTTGAACACCTTTTCGATGGCCTTGGCCAATCCCTCCGTGGTGTCGCCGAAGAAGCCTTTGGCCTTGGCAGTGATCTCCTCGACGCTGTAAGTGTCATCGGCGGCAGCGGGGCCGGTAAGGATCACCAGCACCGCCAGTGCGGTACTGAGGAAGCGGATTTTGCATAGCATCAAAAGCTCCTGTTTAAATTTTCTCCCGGCACCCAACGCAAATTAATCTAGGGGCTGAAGTAGCTAAGAGCCTATAGGGGTTCTACAATGGCTACGATGTACG
>JAYOXJ010000096.1:0-11273 GCA_038152725.1 Rhodospirillaceae bacterium | reverse complement strand
GTGCTCGCCGCCGCGGCGCTCGGCGGGCTGGCGCGGCCGTTGCAGGCCTTGGCCGTGGCGCTGCTCGCCCTATGCGGGGCGATCGACCTGGAGCACTACTACAAGGCCGAGATCAAGCCCGACTGGCCGGGCGCGCTCCGGGCCGCCTGGGCCGAAGCGGCGCCCGGCGACGCCATCTACCTGGCGACCAGCCTGGAACACTTCGCTGCCGGCGTGCTGGAAAAGGTCGACGGCCGTATCAACGCCGCGCCGCAGCGGCTGTACGCGTCGAAGGCGGTGAACGCCTGGCTCGAGTCCGGCGGGTCGGTCTGGGTCGTCGATGGATTCCTGGGCAAAAAGCAGGGCGACGGTCAGCCGGGCCTGGCGGCACGCCTGCGGCGCGCCTATCCGGTCGGGGTGGTCTGTCCGTTCGGGCCTCGAAAAACCGCGCCGCGCCTCAGGCCGGCTTGATCAGCGGCACCGAGAGGTAGACGCCGAACTCGGCGCCGAGCTCGCAGCTGACACGCGCGTGAACCCGGCCCTGGCGGTCGAGGAAGCGCTGTTCGTCCTCGACCGGAAATACGCCCTCGTGCCAGATGTTGGGGTGGATGTAGAGGCCGCGGCTGCCGTCGCACCAGAAGGCGACGACGTTTTCCGGGCGGAGGTCGTCGCCCGGCAGCGCCGCCGGCACGACGAAGGGCTTCTTATCGAGCGGAAAGAATAACTGGCCGCCGTCGGGGTGGTAGTTGAGATGCCACAGCAGCACGCGGTCGCGCGGCCGGGTCTGCGTCTCGGTCGAGGCGGCCTGCGGGTCGGCCGACCAGCCGAGCACGTTGTGGCCGTCGACCGCGTCGTTGGTGGCGTAGAGCACGTCGCCCTTCCATTCGCAGCTGAAGGTACCCTCGACGCAGCCGCCTTCGTCGCCGCTGTCGTCGTCGACCGGGCGCCAGCCCTGCGCCGGCCAGCGCACGATCTCGATGTCGATGTCGTCGGGGCGGTCGACCATGCGGCCGTAACCCTGGACCGTGGTCTCGTCGGCGACGATCAGCGGCACGTCGAACAGCGGCAGCGACGGCTTTTCCGATGCCTCGAAGATGTACGTCGGTGCTTTCGCGTCCATGTCTACCCTCCGGCGGCGCGAGCCCGATGCCGGCGCGCTTTCCAGGCGGATCATCGGCGAAACGGTGGTTTCAAACAAATTAAAAATATTTTAAAATAATAAGTTGTACTTATAACTCTGGAGTGGGAGATCGGCCATGTCGTTCGCGCAGATGAAGGCCTTTCACGCCGTCGTCGAGGAAGGTTCGGTGCAGGGCGCGGCGGCGAAGCTGCGCCTGACCCAGCCGGCGATCTCGCAGCACCTGAAGAACCTGGAGACCGAAAGCGGCAAGGTGTTCTTCCGCCGCCTCGGCCACCGCTTCGAGTTGACCGGCGCCGGCGAGGCGCTCTATGCCCTGGTCGAGCGCATGGTGCGCGCCGAACGCGATGTCGCCGACATGCTGCGCCCCGGTGAGCGCGGCGGCCTCGGCACACTCAGGATCGGCGCCGACGGCCCGCACACCGCGCTGCTGCTGGTCGAGCGCTTCCGGGAACGCGCGCCCGAAGTGCGCATCGAGCTGCAAATGGGCAACGCGGCCGCGACTTGGCGCGATTTGCTCGATCTCAAGACAGATGTCGCCGTCCTCGCCGGCGCGCCGGAGAGCGACCGCGTGCTCCGGCGTCCGGCCCGGCGCCGCAGCCTGGTCGCGCTGTTCGCGGCCGGACATGCGTTGGCGCGGCGCCGCAAGGTCGCGCTCGAACAGTTGGCCCTGGAGCCGCTGATCTTCCGCGAACAGGGTTCGAGTACGCGCGAGAAGCTGCTCGCCGGCCTCGCCGAACGCCGCATCGAGGTCGAGCCGGCGCTGGTGCTGGGCAGCCGCGAGGCGGTCGTCCTCGCCGTCAGCCGCGGCATGGGTGTCGGCTTCGCCTACGACGGCGAAGTCGCCGGTGACGCCGGCGTCGCCCAGGTGCCGATCGATGGTTTTTCCAACGTCAACTTGGACGAAGTGGTCTGCATCCGCGAGCAGGGTGCCAACCGGCTGGTGACGCGCTTCCTCGAGTGCGCCTGAGCGCCGCTCCGGTCACCCTAAAAAAACGTATGACCCGGCCGAAAAACCGTGCGCATGCTCTGGCATGTCGATCTGGACAAACCCGAGCTTCATCGCCTACGTCGCCAACCGCACCTTCAACGTCATGGGGATGCACGGCTTCACCGTCGCCATCGGCTGGCACGTCTACAAGCTGACCGGCGATCCGCTCGATCTGGGGCTGATCGGTCTCGCCCAGTTCCTGCCGGTGCTGGCGCTGTTCCTTGCCGCCGGCGTCGCCGCCGACCGCGTCGAACGCCGCCTGATCCTGATGGCGACCAACGTGGTGCAGATTGCGACGGTGGGCTCGGTCTACGCGCTGATGCTAATGGGCGGCAGCGCAATGGCGGTGATCCTGACCATCCTGGTCGTGCACGGGGCGGCGCGGGCGTTCTATCATCCGGCCAGCCAGGCGGTGCTGCCCAACCTGGTGGTGCCCGACCATTTCTCCCAGGCCATCGCCATCTCGTCGTCGGCCAACAAGGCGGCGCAGCTGATCGGCCCGGCCGTCGGCGGCGCGTTGATCGCCTGGATCGGCGACGGCGTCTATCCGGTATTGATGGCGTTCTTCGCCGTCGGCGCCATCGCCGCTCTGATGATCCGGCCGGGTGCCAGTGCGATCCGCAAGGAGCCGGTCTCACTGACCTCGATCCTCGGCGGCTTCGCCTACGTCTGGCGCAACAAGATCGTGCTCGGCGCCATCTCCATCGATCTCCTGGCGGTGCTGTTCGGCGGCGTCATGGGGCTGCTGCCGGTCTATGCCAAGGACATCCTGCACGTCGGGCCGGCGGAACTCGGCATCATGCGTTCGATGCCGGCGATCGGATCGCTCTGCGTCGGCATGGTGCTGATGCAGGTGACCCAGCCCCGACACATGGGGCCGGCGATGTTCGTCTCGCTGGCGCTGTTCGGCGTCGCCATCGTCGTCTTCGGATTGTCCGAGACGCTCTGGATTTCGCTCGCCGCTTTGGCCGCCTACGGCGGCGCCGACATGATCAGCGTCTACGTGCGCCAGACCCTGGTGCAGATCGCCACGCCCGACGACATGCGCGGCCGCGTCAGCGCCGTCAACTCGGTCTCGATCAACGCGTCCAACGAACTGGGCGATTTCCGCGCCGGCACCATGGCCGCGGCCATCGGCGCCGTCCCGGCCGTCGTGGTCGGTGGCGTCGTTACCTTGGCGGTTACCGGGCTCTGGGTCATGCTGTTCCCGGGCATCCGCCGCGTCGACCGCTTGAAGGACATCACGCTCGAAAAATGACCGCCGCGACCCCTCCCAATGCACCCGCCGTCCTGATCCTGCGCCATGGCCAGACGCTGTGGAACCGAGCTGGGCGCTACCAGGGCCAGAACGACTCGCCGCTGACGCCGAAGGGCATCGGCCAGCTGTGCGCCTTGGCCGAAACCCTCAAGCACCGGCTCGGGCGCCAATCCGATTGGCGTCTCGTGTCGAGCCCGCTACCGCGCACGCGCCAGTCGATGGCGTTGTTCTGCGAGCAACTCGGCTGGGATTACGATGACGTCGCGTTCGACGCGCGTCTCAAGGAATGCGCCTACGGTCGCTGGGAGGGGTTGAACGTCGCCGAGATCGAGCGGCGCTTCCCGGAAGACTATGCCGCACGTCAACGCGATCACTGGGGCTATGCCAACCCGGCAGGCGGCGAGAGCTTCGCCCAGGTTTTCGAGCGTGTCAGCACTTTCGTCGCCGAGCTCGATCCCGCCCGTCCGGTGGTGGCGATGTCGCACGGCGGCTCGGGCCGGGTGCTGCGGGGCATCCTGCTCGGCCTCGGGCCGGACGAGATGTTCGTCGAGCCGGCCGACCAGTCGCATGCCTTCCTGATCGCCATGGGCCGATCCGAGACGATCCCGGCCGATCCGGCGGCGTTGGCGCGGTTCGGCGTTTCGGTTTACGGCCGGATGCCCTAGGTGGCTAAATTGTCCGTTCCCGCAGCAGGCCGGATGCCATCATGTTCTACCGCATCGCCGCGAGTCGCCTGACCCTCAACCTGATCACGCTCGCCATCCTGATCGGCACCGCCGGTATCATGACCGACCAGGTGCGTTTTCTGATCGACAATATCAACCTGGATTTCGTGCCCGGCGAGGTCGCGCTCGAGGGCTCCATCGCCATTCTGGTCGCCGCCTACGGCGTTTTCCTGGAACGGCTCGGGTGGCTCGCCGAGCGCGCCGGCGCCGCCATCGGCCCGGCCACCGAACTTCTCAACCGTCAGGCCCACGATGCCGGCAACACCTTGATCCTGAACGCCATTTTCATGGAGGCGGTCAATCTGCTGGCGCTGGCGCTCGACACTTGGCGCTTCTCCATGCCGGCACTGAAATTCACCGAGGTCTCGGTGTTGTTCGCCGCCAACCTCTTCGCCGCCGGGGTGGTGGCGCTGTTCGCCGTCCGCGCCATGCGCACAAGCTCCGTCGACCAATAAATTTCTTCGGGTGTGACGGCGCGCATACAGGTTTGGGTAAGACTCGTGGTTTAAGTTCGCCACGATATCCCCAACAACCAATTGCCTGGGACGTTAGAGAAAATGACCGAACAGCAAATCCTCGACGCCATGGTCGGAGAAACCGGCATGGGGCGCGAGCAGGCGGCGGGCCTGGTGCATTCCGTCGTCGTCACCATCCAGCGCGAATTCCAGAACGGATCGCCGGTGATCAACTGCGAGACTGGCACCCTCGATCTTGTCATCGACCGTCAAGCCCTGGTCGAACGGTTGTGCGAGCGGGTCGCGGTTTCCGCCGCCGACGCGCAGAACCTGATCGACGCGATGATCGGCGTGATGGCCCCGGCCTGAACGGCCGCAAGCGCTACCGAGCCCACCTAATCGTCAGCTGCGGCCGGCGCGCACCTTGCCGCCGCCAGCAGCGCGGCCAAGCCGGCGAGCGCGGCGATGGCGGCGGCCGCGATGACGCCGTCGTAGCCGGCCCAGGCCCAAATCCAGCCCGCCGCCGAAGGGGCGAGGGCGAAAGCGGCCAGGAACGGCACGGCGAGGAAGCCGGCGATGGTGCCGAAACGGCGCCGGCCGAGCAGCTCGGCGATCAGCACCGGGCGCAGGATCGAGAGCACGCCGAACCCCGCGCCCTGGAACAGCACGAAGAACACCAACAACAGCGGCAGCCCCTCGGCCCGGCCGACGATGCCGACGCCAAAGAGCGCGGCGGCGCCGAGCGCCAGGAACGCGAAGGCGGCCAGCGCCACCGACACCACCTTCATGTGGCTCTCGGCGGCCATCATGGCGAGCCGGCCGGTGACCTGCATGGGGCCGATCATGGCGGCGGCAAGCACCGCCACATCCGCCGGTACACCGCGTGCATCGAGGATGGTCAGCATGTGCGCAATCAGCGCGCCGTGGTTGAAGGCGATGGCGGCGAAGGCGATGCCCAACAGCCACAGCACCGGCCGCATCGCCTCGGCGAGGCGCTTACCGGTGTTGACGGCGGGCGGTTCGGGCGGCGCCGGGTTGGCGGTCTCGGCCTGGGCGACGGCATAGAAGTTGAGCGGCACGGCGACGGCGGCGATCAGCGCCGCGAAGACGGCACAGACGCCGCGCCAGCCGATGTCGCCGACCAAGGCGTGCGCGGTCGGGAAGGCGATGGTACCGGCGAAGCCGGCGAGCAGCGTCACCAGGGTGATGGCCTGGCGCGCGCGTTCGCCCATGTGGCGGGTCAGGATGGCGAAGCAGGGCTCGTAGAGCGCGCCGCCCATGACGATGCCGAGCACCGCCCAAAGCAGGTAGAACTGCCAGAGCGCCGAGACCCAGGCGAGGCCGGCGAGAAAGAGCGCCGCGAACAGCGCCGAGGTCGGGTAGACGTAGAGGCTGAAACCCCGGTCGATGGCGCGCCCGACCACCGGCGAGACGATGGCCGAGAGCAGCAGGGCCAGGGTGAAGGCGCCGCTGAGTTCCTGCTTCGACCAGCCGAACTCGCTCTCCCAATGGCCCAAAAGCGCCGGGAACAGATAGAAAGCGCCGGCCCAGGTCAGCATCTGGGCGGTCGCCAGCGGCCAGACGATGGTCTTGAATTTGCGGCTTTGCGGCATGGAGCGGCCTCCGCGGCCCATACTGCGCCGCTTTCGGCGCCCCGGCTAGCACCCGGATTGATCCGGATCAAGGCCGCTCAAGGCCCCAGGCGCCATAACAGGGCGGTTCGCGCCGGACTTAGGGGCGTTGAGATCGCCCGGGAAAGCGCTAAACTTGGGGAAAATACCGGCCGCCCCCTACAGACTCAACGAGCGAAGGCGGCCAGAGCAACTGGGGAGAGACATGAGCAACGCATTTGATGTCGCCTACAAGCGTTCCCTCGAAGACCCGGAGGGTTTCTGGGGTGAAGCGGCCAAGGAGATCGACTGGGTCAAACCCTGGTCGAAGGTATTGGACAGCACGAACCCGCCGTTCTACCGCTGGTTCGTCGGCGCCGAATGCAACACCTGCTACAACGCCCTCGACCGCCACGTGAAGGCCGGCCGTGGCGAGCAGGCGGCGCTGATCTACGACAGCCCGGTGACCAAGACCAAGCGTACTTACAGCTACAACCAGCTGCTCGACGAGGTCGCGCGCTTCGCCGGCGTGCTGGCCGAACGCGGCATCTCCAAGGGCGACCGCGTCATCGTCTACATGCCGATGGTGCCGGAAGCGGCCATCGCCATGCTCGCCTGCGCGCGCTTGGGCGCCATCCATTCGGTGGTGTTCGGCGGTTTCGCGGCGAACGAGTTGGCGGTCCGCATCGACGACGCCAAGCCGAAAGCCATCGTCTCGGCCACCTGCGGCATCGAGACGACGCGCGTCATCCCCTATCTGCCGCTGATGAACGGCGCCATCGACGCGGCCAAGCACAAGCCGGACTTCTGCGTCGTGCTGGCAAGGCCGGAACAGGCCGGCGAGCTGAAACAGGGGCGCGACGTCGATTGGGCCGACGCCATGGCCAAGGCCAAGCCGGCCGATTGCGTCACGGTGGCGGCCACCGATCCGCTCTACATCCTCTATACCTCGGGCACCACCGGCCAGCCCAAGGGCGTGGTCCGCGACAACGGCGGCCACATGGTGGCGCTCAAGTGGTCGATGAAGAACATCTACGATTGCGACCCCGGCGACGTCTATTGGGCGGCCTCCGACGTCGGCTGGGTGGTCGGCCACAGCTACATCGTCTACGCGCCGCTGCTGCACGGCTGCACCACGGTGTTCTACGAAGGCAAGCCCGTCGGCACGCCCGACGCCGGCGCGTTCTGGCGGATGATCGAGGAACACAAGATCAAGGTGCTGTTCACCGCGCCGACCGCGTTCCGCGCCATCAAGAAGGAAGACCCGGACGGCAAGCTGATCGGCAAATACGACATGTCGAGTTTCAAGTCGCTGTTCCTGGCCGGCGAGCGCACCGACCCCGACACGCTGCACTGGGCTGAGGACAAGCTCAAGGTACCGGTCATCGACCACTGGTGGCAGACCGAGACCGGCTGGTCGATCGCCGCAAACTGCATCGGGCTGCACGCCTTCCCGGTGAAGCCGGGCTCGCCGACCAAGCCGGCGCCCGGCTGGGACGTGCGCGTGTTCGACGACGCCGGCCACGAAGTGAAGCCGGGCACCATCGGTGCCATCGTCGTGAAATTGCCGATGCCGCCGGCGGCACTGCCGACGCTCTGGAACAGGGACGATCTGTTCAAGGAAAAGTACATGACCGAGTTCCCGGGCTACTACGCCACCGCGGACGCCGGCATGATCGACGAGGACGGCTATCTCTACATCATGTCGCGCACCGACGACATCATCAACGTCGCCGGCCACCGGCTGTCGACGGGCGGCATGGAGGAAGTGCTGGCCAACCATCCCGACGTCGCCGAATGCGCCGTGGTCGGCGTCGAGGACCAGTTGAAGGGGCAGTTGCCGGTCGGCTTCCTGGTGTTGAAGGCGGGCGTCAGCAAGCCGCACGAACAGGTCGTCGCCGAGACGGTCAAGATGGTGCGCGACAAGATCGGCGCCGTCGCCGCGTTCAAGCAGGCCGTCGTGGTCGAGCGGCTGCCGAAGACGCGGTCCGGCAAGATCCTGCGCGGCACCATGCAGAAGATCGCCGACAACCAGGAATACAAGATGCCGGCGACCATCGACGACCCGGCGATCCTGGGTGAGATCGACGACGCGCTACAGACCATCGGCTATTCGAAGTCGCGCAAATGACCCAGGAACGCGTCCTCATCGTCGGTGCCGGCGCCGGTCTCAGCGCCTCGTTGGCACGGGCCTGCGCGGCGCGTGGCATGAAGGTGGCGCTGGCGGCGAGGAACACCGAGAAGCTCGCCGCCTTCGCCAACAAGATCGGCGCCAGCCTGCATGCCTGCGACGCGTCCGAGCCCGATCAGGTCGCGAAGTTGTTTCAGACCCTGGACGACCGGCCGGGCGCGCCTAACTTCGTCGTCTACAACGCCTCCTACCGCCATCGTGGCCCGTTCGAGGAACTGGACGCGGCGGAAGTGCTGAAGGTTTTGAAGGTCGCGGCCTACGGCGGCTTCCTGGTCGGCCAGGAGGCGGCCAAGCGAATGCTCGAGGCGGGCGAGGGCACGATCCTCTTCACCGGGGCCTCGGCCAGCGTCAAGGGCTACAAGCAGTCCGCGCCCTTCGCCATGGGCAAGTTCGCGCTCAGGGGCCTGGCGCAGAGCATGGCCAGGGAACTGGCGCCCAAGAACATCCACGTCGCGCATTTCGTCATCGACGGCGGCATCGAGCAACCGAACGATCCGCGCAAATCCGAGCGCGGCGACGACGGGCTCCTCGATCCCGACGCCATCGCCGATACCTACCTCCACGTCCACGACCAGCCGCGCAGCGCCTGGACCTGGGAGGTCGAACTCAGACCCTGGGTCGAGAACTTCTAGGGTCGAAGGCAGCCACCAGCCGGACCTTTTCGAGACGTGGCGTCTTATTTATTGAATAAGCGGCGCTTATGCGTATATTGGCGCCACTTCACGAACGCCCGTACAAAGAGGTGCCCGCATGCTTATCGAGGATATCCGTCTCCGCGACGACAGCGAACTGATTATCATTTCGCCGAACGATTCCGTGGCGGAAGCCGCGGCCCTTCTGGGCGCCAACAATATCGGTGCGTTGCCGGTCTGCGACGATAACGAAAAGCTGGTCGGTATCCTCTCCGAACGCGACATCGTGCGCGAGATCGCCAAGCGCGGGCCGGAACTGCTGAAGCTCAAGGTCGACGACGTGATGACCCACGAGGTCTTCACCTGCACGCCCGAGGACGACACCAACGATGTCATGGAAGTGATGCAGGCGAACCGCTTCCGCCACATCCCGGTCGTCGTCAAAGGCCGCGTGACCCGCATGATCTCGACCCGCGACCTGATGGGCGCGGTCCTCGACGAGACCCGCGAACAGCGCCGCGCGCTCGCCGTCGCCTACGAACTGGTGCGCTGACCCGCCTGCCCGGGCGCCCCGCCGCCCAAGGAAGACAACATCATGGACCTGACCAAAAGCGCCAAGGAAGACCTTGCCGCGGCCGTCGGCCGCGCCGAACAGTCCTACGACAAGCTGCGCGGGCGCAACCTGGCGCTCGACATGACGCGCGGCAAGCCGGCCCCCGATCAGCTCGATCTCGCCGACGGCATGCTGACCATCGTCGGCCACGGCGACACCGATGGCGACGACGGCACCGACTACCGCAACTACGGCATCCTCGCCGGCATCCCCGAGGCCAAGAAGCTGTTCGCCGAGCTGCTGGAGGTCTCGCCGAAAGAGATCGTCGTCGGCGGCAACTCGTCGCTGACTATGATGTACGACACCGTCATGGGCGGCATGTACTTCGGCATGCCGGGGGGAACCAAACCCTGGAAAGAGCAGGGCACGGTGAAGTTCATCTGCCCGGTGCCGGGCTACGACCGCCACTTCGCCATCTGCGTGCGGCTCGGCATCGAGATGGTGACGGTCGCCATGACGCCGGACGGCCCCGACATGGACGCGGTCGAGGCGCTGGTTCGTGACGACGCCACCATCAAGGGCATCTGGTGCGTGCCGAAGTATTCCAACCCTTCGGGCGAAGTCTATTCGGACGCCACCGTCGAGCGGCTCGCCAAGATGGCGGTCGCGGCAGCGGATTTCCGCGTCTTCTGGGACAACGCCTACGTTGTGCATCACCTGGGCGACGGCCCGGCGCCGTTGAAGAACATGCTGGAAGCCTGCAGGAAGGCCGGCAATCCGGAACGCGTCTTGATGTTCGGCTCGACGTCGAAGATCACCCACGCCGGTGCCGGCGTCGCCGTGATGGCGGCCTCCGAGGTCAACGTCGCGGACGCGCTCAAGAAGATGTTCTTCTCCTCGATCGGGCCGGACAAGATCAACCAGCTCCGCCATGTCCGCTTCTTCAAGGACATGAAGGGCGTGCTCCAGCACATGGAGGCGCAGGCCAAGCTGATCGCGCCCAAGTTCGCCGCCGTCGAGGCCGCGCTGCAGAAGAACCTGGCCGGCAAGGGCATCGCCAAGTGGACGGCGCCCAAGGGCGGCTACTTCGTCTCGGTCGAGGTGCTGGAAGGCTGCGCCGCCGATATCGTCAAGATGGCCGACGCCGCCGGCGTCAAGCTCACCCCCGCCGGCGCGACGCATCCCTACGGCAAGGACCCGAACGACAGCTTCATCCGCCTGGCGCCGACCATGCCGGGCGTCAAGGATATCGAGACCGCCATGGAGGTGTTCTGCGCCTGCGTCGAACTGGTCTGCGCTAGGAAGCTGCAGGCGGGCTCCTAAGCCTAGCAAACTCCACTTTTCAACTTAATCGGCGGCATCTCGTGCGCGGCTCGCAATGCGCAGGATGGTGACTGTTGTCGACCTCTAGTCATCATTAGCAGAAATATAAAACACAGTTGCGCGGGTTGGTTTTCTCAAGGTATGCTCGTTATACAATATTAGTTAAAATATATTTCTATAAGTCAGAGGGGGGCGTGCGGTATCTCTTTCAACGAGTTGTTCACAATGAAAACGGCTGGATTTCACCTTCCTCGGGCCGATTAAAGTCCTCCAATGATGGCGGGTACCTTGAGAAAAATGGTTTCGGACACGAAGATTGGAATTTTAGCAATGACCCATGCGCAGATGGATATGTTTACGGGTACACATATTACGTACCGAAGGACGATACCGGCTCATTCAATATACTGTTTGCTCA
>JAYOXJ010000095.1:9867-11275 GCA_038152725.1 Rhodospirillaceae bacterium | reverse complement strand
AATGAAAATCATTATCAATTAGTGGAAGGTGTGAGAATCACACAGGCGTCGGAATATCGAAATTCTTCAACGCCTTGGCCTGGCGCTTGGCGAGCGCGTCGCGGTCGAAACCGTCGATCAGGCGATGGAACATGCGGTGCCAGTTGATCTCCGCCTTCAAGTGGGTGAACACGCTGCCGAGCCCGATGGCGGCGCGGTCCATCAGCACGAATTCGCGCGGCGGCATCACGCCGCCGACCTCACGCAGTTCCCTATGCACCTTGGCGGCGACGCCGGCGCCGTAGGCGACACCGCCCTCCTCCTGGATGCTGGTGACCTTGTCCTTCAAGAGGGGCGCATAGAGGAACCGCGCCCACTGGTTCAGGATGTCGATGACCTTGCGGTCGACGCTGGTAAAGCCCCAGGTCTCGTAGGCATGCACGGCGAGCGCCTCGTCGCCGTCGCGGAGCGCGTGATAGAGGTCGATGACGGCGGCGACGAAATCGGCGTTGAAGATGCGCACGCAGCCGAAGTCCAAAAGGTTGATGGCGTGGTCGGGTCGCACCGTGTAGTTGCCGAGATGTGGGTCGCCGTGAATGACGCCGTATTCGTAGAGCGGCACGTACCAGGCACGGAACATGTTGGCGGCGATGGTGTTGCGGGCCTCTTCGTGCTCGTTGATGAATTCCATCAGCGGCTTTCCGTCGAGCCAGTTCATGGTCAACAGCCGGCCGGTCGAGAGGTCCGCAACCGGTTCCGGCACGCGCACGCCGGCCTCATCCTTCAGCATCAGGCCGTAGAGCCGCATGTTGGCGGCCTCGCGGGCGTAGTCGAGTTCCTCGCGCAGCCGCTCTGAAAGTTCGGTGTGGATGTTGGACGGGTCGATAGCCTTGTCGTAGCGGTGATAGATCGAGAACACCAACTTGAGCTGCTTCAGGTCGGCCTCGACCGCCGACGACATGTCCGGATACTGGAGCTTGCAGGCGAGCGCTTCGCCTTCGAGGCTTTCGGCCCGGTGCACCTGGCCCAAGGATGCCGCGGCGGCAGCTGTATGCTCGAACGTCTTGAAGCGCCGCTGCCAGTCCGGCCCCAACTCACTCGCCATGCGGCGTTTGACGAAGGGCCAGCCCATGGACGGCGCGCCGGATTGCAGCCGGCCGAGTTCGGCCACGTATTCCTCGGGCAGCATGTCCGGGATCGTCGACATGATCTGCGCCACCTTCATCAGCGGGCCCTTGAGCCCGCCGAGCGCGGTTTGCAGTTCCTGCGCGTTCTGGCCCTTGTCCAGTTGCATGCCGAAGAAGCGGCTGCCGGCGACCTTGGCCGCGAAACCGCCGGCGGCGGCGCCGACCTTGGCGTAGCGCTTGACCCGTCCGCCGAGCGTATTGCCTTCCTTGGCCATCCGCGCGCCTAGAGTTCGCTCTCGAGC
>JAYOXJ010000095.1:0-9857 GCA_038152725.1 Rhodospirillaceae bacterium | reverse complement strand
CGGTGGCATCGAGGCCGAACGGCGCCAGCAGTTCCTTGTGGCGCTTGGTGCCGCCGGCGGCGAGCATGTCGAGGTACTTCGCCTGGAACCCCGGGTGGCCGTCCTTGAACACGCCGTAGAGCGCGTTCACCAGGCAATCGCCGAACGCATAGGCGTAGACGTAGAACGGCGCATGGACGAAGTGCGAGATGTAGCCCCAGAGCCAGCGGTAGTCGTCGGTGAGATCAAGTGCCGGGCCAAGGCTCGCCTTCTGCGTTTCCATCCAGGCCTCGCAGATTTCCTCGATGCTGAGTTCACCCTTCCGCCGACCGGCATGGACGCGGGTCTCGAACTCATGGAATGCGGTCTGGCGAACCACGGTATTGAGCATGTCCTCGACCTTGCTGGCGAGCAGCACGCGGCGGCGCTTGGCGTCGGCCTCGCCGTCCAGGATCTTCCGGAACGTCAGCATCTCGCCGAACACCGACGCCGTCTCGGCCAGCGTCAGCGGCGTGTTGGAGAGCAGCAAGCCCTGGTCGGCGGCGAGCACCTGGTGGACGCCGTGGCCGAGCTCGTGCGCCAAAGTCATCACGTCGCGGGCCTTGCCGTGGTAATTGAGCAGCAGATAGGGATGCGCCGAGGGCACCACCGGATGAGCAAAGGCGCCCGACGCCTTGCCGGGGCGCGGCGGCACGTCGATCCAGTCCTTGTCGAAGAACACCTTGGCGACCTTGGCCATCTCGGGCGCGAAGGCGCCATAGGCGTCGAGCACCATGGTGCGCGCCTCGTCCCAGGTGAACTTGGTATCCAGGTCGGCCGGTAGCGGCGCGTTGCGGTCCCACCAGTTGAGTTTGTCGACGCCCATCCAGCGCGCCTTCAGGCCGTAATAGCGATGCGACAGTCGCTGGTAATTGTCACGAACGGCACCGACCAGGGCGTTGACCACCTCGGGCTCGACCCGGTTGGCGAGGTGGCGCGGTTCGGCCGGATCGACGTAGTGGCGCCACTGGTCCTCGATCTCCTTGTCCTTGGCCAGCGTGTTGGTGATCATCGCCAGCAGCCTTGAATTCTCCTGCAAGCCTTTCGAAAGCGCCTTACCGGCGACGGCGCGCTTGTCGGCGTCGCGGTCGGTCATGCGGTTAAGCGTATCGGTCAAGCTCATCTTTTCGCCGCCGACATCGAGGCGGAGATGCGCCAATGTCTCGTCGAACAGCCGAACCCAGGCGTTGGAGCCGGCGACCGCCTTTTCCAACAAGATCTTCTCGACGTCATCGGCGAGCTGGTGCGAGCGGTATATGCGCACGCCCTCGATCCACGGCCGGTAGCGCGCCAGCTTCGGCTCCGCCAATAACTTCTCGACCGCGTCGTCGTCGAGCTTGTTGATCTCGAGGGTGAAGAACAGCGTCACCGACGAGACCTGGGTGACGCGCTCGTTGACGGTCTGGTAGAAGCGCCCAATCTCGGCGTCGGCGACGTCGCCGGAATGCAGCAATTGCGAATAGCTCGCTACCTTGTAGAGGGTATCCAGCAGCGCTTCGTATTCTCCGATCGCCTTGGCCAGGCCGACGCCGTCGAGGCCGGAGAGCTTGCCGGCATAGGCGGTGGCGAATGTCTTGGCGGCCGCCTCGGCCGCATCCAGATCGGCGGTGAGCTTGGGCGAACTCGGGCCGTCATAAAGGTCGGTCAGGTTCCAGACGGGCAGTGCGGCTTGCGATTGGGCGGTCATGGCGGGCTTTCGGGAAGGTGAAAACGGAACTGCGGCTCCCATCCGATATAGGACTGGAAATGCTGAACGGCAACGGCGATCATGGCAATTAACAAGGATGGGGAAGGATCCGACGATGCCCGGCTACGCTTGGCCCAACCTGGCTGCCATGTTCTTCGAACAGGTCGACCGCCTGGGCGACCGGCCGTTCCTGTGGGCCAAACGCGAAGGTGTCTACAAGCCGCTCAGTTGGGGCGATGCGGCGGCGCGCGTCACCGCTAAGACGCGCGCGCTGCGTATGCTCGGCATCAAGCCGGGCGACCGGGTCATGCTGGTCTCCGAAAACCGGCCGGCCTGGCTGATCGGCGACCTCGCCGCCATGTCGGCGGGCGCCATCACGGTGCCGGCCTACATCACCAACACCGTCGCCGACCATCGGCACGTGCTGACCGATTCCGGCGCCAAGGGTGTCTTCGTTTCCAACAAACGCCTGGCCGAGCGTGTGCTTGAGGCGGCAATCGGAGCCCCCGATCTCAAGTTCGTCATCGCCATGGAGCGGCCCGACACGGCACCACCGCCGGGGATCAGGCTGGTCATGCACGCCGAGGCCCAGGAAATGGGCCGCAGCGGCCACGAGAACGTCGTCGAACTGGTACGGCGCTGGGGTCCCGACGATACCGCCTGCATCATCTACACGTCCGGCACCGGCGGCCTGCCCAAGGGCGTCATGCTGTCGCACAAGGCGATCATGCATAACTGCATGGGCGCCCGCGACGCGCTCTTGGAAATCGGGCTCGACGAGGAGACGTTCCTGTCGTTCCTGCCGTTGTCGCATTCCTACGAGCATACCGCCGGGCAGTTCTTCCCGATCTCCATCGGCGCCGAAATCTACTACGCGGAGGGCGTCGAGCAGCTCGGCTCCAACATGATCGAGGCACGCCCGACAATCATGACCGCCGTGCCACGTCTCTACGAGATGCTGCATCAGCGCATCAGCCAAGGCGTGCGGAAAACCGGCGGCTCGAAGGAGAAGCTGTTCGACAAGGCCGTCACACTCGGCCGCAAGCGCCATACCGGCGAGCGGCTGGGCCTGTTCGAGAAAATCCAGGACGCCGTCCTCGACCGGCTGGTGCGCGACAAGGTGCGTCAGCGTTTCGGCGGCCGACTGAAGGCGCTGGTCTCCGGCGGCGCACCCTTGAACCCCGAGATCGGCATCTTCTTCACCGCGCTGGGCTTGCGCATCCTGCAGGGCTATGGCCAGACCGAGACGGCGCCGGTGGTCAGCGTCAACCGCCCGAGCCTGGTCAAGATGCACACCGTCGGCCCGCCGCTGCTCGACACCCAAGTCAAGATCGCGCCCGACGGCGAGATCCTGGTCGCGGGCGATCTGGTCATGCAGGGCTATTGGAAGAACGATCAGGCGACGCGCGAGACTATCGTCGACGGCTGGGTCCATACCGGCGACATCGGCGAATTCGACAAGGACGGCTATCTCGCCATCACCGACCGCAAGAAGGACATCATCGTCAACTCCGGCGGCGACAACCTGGCGCCACAGCGGGTCGAGGGCATTCTCTGCATGGAACCGGAAATCGCGCAGGCCATGGTCTACGGCGACAAACGCCCGCACATCGTGGCGCTGCTGGTGCCGGACGAGGCCTGGCTCAAGAGCTGGGCGAAAGCCAATGGCAAGCCGGACGACTTGGCCGGTCTGGTTGGCGACGCCGATCTCGCCAAGGCGCTCTCAGCCGTCGTCGACCGCGTCAACAAGGGACTTTCAAACATCGAGAAGGTGCGCCGCTTCACCCTCGCCGACGCGCCCTTCACCATCGACAACGGCCAGATGACGCCGACCATGAAAATCCGCCGCCACAAGATCAAGGAACAATACGGCAAACGGCTCGAACAGCTTTACCGTTGATCCATCCCAAGGCGCTTCGGGACGCCGTTTCATGTTGTTGTCAGAGTCGGTTGCTATACTTTGAATCAAGGTGAAGTTCGGTTCCCCGCCGGATAAGGCGAGCGGGCGAGCTTCCAATAATAAGAGAAATGGTGAATTCGATGCCAAGACTTGCACTCCCCGAAACGTTTCCCCGCGATTGTGCACACGCCTTCTACGCCGAGCTTTTTCGATTGATACCGATGGCCGAACAAATGTTCCGCAGCGAGGAGCATATGCAGCGCATGTTCACCACCGCACTTTCGGTCATGCTCCGGGATTCCGGAAATCCTGATAAAATCAAAACCGAGTTACGCCATCTCGGTGAGCGCCATCGCAACTTCGGCGTGCTACCGATCCATCTGAAGATCGGCCGTCAGGCATTCCTCAGCGCCGTCGAGCAGGCGGCACCGGGATTGTCCGACCATGAGCGGGCGTTCTTCGAATCCGCGTTCGACGAATTGTCCGCTGCCATGAGCGGCAATGACACCGCCAACATGACAGGTTACCACTGAGCGATCACCGGCGCGCCAGCGTCAGTCGCCGGTGCCCTCGAAACAGAAGTTCTCCAACGGCTCGCCCTTGGCGAAGTGGTCGAGGTTGGCTGCCACCTGCGCCCAGCGCCGGCGGCGCATGGGATCGGTGCTGCCCGAGGCGTGCGGCGTCATCAGCACGTTGTCGAGTTCGCCGAACGGGAATTTCGACGGCGGACACTCCGGCTCGCCGTTCTTCGGGTAGTCGAACCAGACGTCGATGACGGCGCCGCCGATCCTCTTGTCGCGGAGCGCCTCGTAGAGGTCGCGTTCGTGCATCACCTCACCGCGGCCGACGTTGACGATAACGCCGTCCGGTTTCATCAGCGCGAAAAGCCGCGCGTCGAACATTTCCTTGGTCTCGGGCGCCAGCGGCAGCGTCACCACCACGTAATCGGCCTCGGCCAGCAATTGCGCAAGCTTGTCCATGCCGCCGAACCAGGCGAGTTCCGGCGCCTCGTAGACGGTGCGCGACGCCGCGATGACGCGCATGCCGAAGCCCTTGGCACGCTTCGCCACCTCGCGGCCGATATGGCCGTAGCCGACGATGCCGACGGTCTTCTCGTAGAGTTCGCCGTGGCTCGCCAGCATGCCGGGCCGGCGGCCGGCCCAGCCATCCTTGCGGAATTTGGCGTCCATGGCCGAGAGCCCGATGGCGCGATCCAACATGCCGGCGATGATGTATTCGGCGATGGCAATCTCGTGGCCAAAGGCGTTGCAGACCACGCTGCCCTTCGGCATGTCGGCGGGCGACAGCCAGTTGATACCGGTATTGGGCACCTGGCGGAGCTTGAGCTTGGGCAACTTCGGCCAATCGCCTACGATGTTGCCGGCGACGATGACGTCGGCCAGGGGTGCGCGTTCGACGAAGCCCTTGAAGTCCTCGTCCTCGTCCCACTTGAGGAAGTTCCAATCGGTGGTGATCAATTCGCGGACCAGGGTCTCGCGCGATGTGCACATCCGTCCGGCGAGGAGCGCCGTCGGTGCGTTCTTGTTATCGTTCATGCGGGCGTTGCCTCAAGCTGTCATCACGATCTTGCCGAAGTGTTTGTTGGCGGCCATGTGCTGCAAGGCTTCCGGCGCGTCGTCGAGCGCGAACACCTTGTCGATGGGCAGCGTCAGTTCCCCCTTCTCGACCGCGCCCCAGAGATCGGCGCGCATGACGCGGTTGATCTCGCGCACCTCGTCGACGCTGCGGGTGCGGAAGGTGACGCCGATGTAGTCGATGCGCCGGGCCGCGTGCAGGTCGAAATCGAATTCGCCGGAAAAGCCGCCGAGCCGCCCGACGTTGACGATCCGCCCCAGGACCCGCGTCGCCTTCAGGTTCTGATTCATGACGCCGGCCGAGATCTGGTCGACGATCAGATCGACGCCCTTGCCTTCGGTCGCATCGAGCGCCTTGTCGGCCCAGGCGGGATCGGACGAGTCGAGTGCCAAATCGGCGCCGTAGTCCTTGAGCTTGGCGCGGCGTTCGGCATTGGTCGAGGTGCCGATCACCAGCCTGGCGCCCATGTACTTGGCGATCTGCATGCCCATCAGGCCGACACCGGAGCTCGCCCCCTGGATGATCACCGCGTCGCCCTTTTCCATGCGCCCGGCGGTGACCACCGCGTTGTGCATGGTCTGCAATGCGATGGGGAGCGTCGCCGCGGTCTCGAAGTTCATGTTGCCGGACGGAATCTTGGCGGTGCGGCCCCAGTCGGAGACCGCCATTTCGGCGTAGCCGCCGCCGCCCGAACACATCACCCGGTCGCCCGGCTTGATGCCGTCAACGTCCGCGCCGACGGCGATCACCTCGCCGGCCCACTCAAGCCCGAGCACGGTGCCGGCACCGCCGGCGGCGCCGTGCTTGCGGCCCGACGCCATGATCAGATCGGCACGGTTGAGGCCGATGGCGCGGACGCGGGTCAGCACCTGGGCCGGACCGGGCTTCGGTTCGGGCGCGTCCTGGACCTTGACGCCATCATCTGTGAGTACGGCGGCTTTCATGGGCGGATCTCCTTAAATGCTTAGCCGGTGCGGGGAAGACGCCCTTTCGGCGGGTCCTTCTGTTCGTGATAGCCGATGGCGAGCGGATGGCAGGTGGGCGCCAGCTTCTCGAAGAAGGCTTCGTCGTCGGCGGTGAAGGTATGCCTGAGCGCGCCCAGGTAGCTCTTCCAATGCGCCAGCGTTCTCGGCCCGGCGACGACGGAGGGCACCATCTTGTTGTTGAGCACCCAGTTGAGCGCCAGATGCCCCGGTTCCTGGCCGAGCTTTTCTGCGCGCGCTTTGACCTTGGCGGCGATGGTGAGCGCCTCCGTGGTGTAGACGTCGGCGTAGGTCGCCTCCTCGGCGGTGCCGCGCTTGGTGTCCTTGGCGCCCGCCACGTCGGCACCGAACTTGCCAGTCAGCACGCCGCGCGCCAGCGGACTATAGGGCACGGCGCCGATGCCGAATGCCTGGCAGGCCGGCAGGTACTCGAATTCGGCGACACGGTAGACGGCGCTGTAGAACGGCTGCGCGATCACCGGGCGCGGCACGCCCAAGTCGTCGGCGATACGCACCATGTCGGCGATCTTCCAGGCGCGGAAGTTGGAGAACCCCCAATAGCGCACCTTGCCGGCGCGGATCAGGTCGCCCATGCAGTCGATGGTCTCGGCCAAGGGCGTGGTCGGGTCGGCGCGGTGCAGATAGTAGATGTCGACGTAGTCGGTGCCGAGACGGTCGAGACTGTCTTCGATGGCCTCCGTCATCCACTGACGCGATAGCCCCTTGCCGTTCGGCCCCTTGCCCACCTGCTTTGAGCCCAGCTTGGTGGCGACGATCCAGTCGCGCCGGTCGCGCTTGATCAGCTTGCCGACGATGCGCTCCGACTCGCCCATCACGTAGCTCTCGGCGGTGTCGATGAAATTGACGCCGGCGTCCTTCGCCGCCGCCACCATCTTGGCGGCTACGGCCGGCGAGGTCTGCTTGCCGAAGGTCATGGCACCGAGACAGATCGGCGAGACCTTTAACCCGCTGTTGCCGAGCGACGCGTACCTCATGCCTATTTCTGCTCCTCGAGCCGGTCGGTGGCCGGCGGCGGCGTGCGGCCGAGCGCCGAAATCTCGGCGCGGAGCTTCGGCGTCATGTCGATCTTGACGGACTCGAGCGACGGCTTCAGCTGCTCCAGGCTGCGCGCGCCGATGATCGGACAGGTGACGGCCGGATGCGCCGCCACCCAGGCGACCGCCAGCGACACCGGATGAATGCCCTTCTTCTTGGCGAAGGCGGCGAACTTGCCTGCCGCTTCGAACACCCAGTCCTCGCCGTAGCGCGCGGTGTATTCCTTGTTGGTCATCAGCCGGCCCTTGTCGGGGCGCTTGTTGGGACCGTACTTGCCGCTCAGGAGGCCGCCGCCGACCGGGCTGTAGGTGATGACGCCCAGGTTCTCGGACTGTGCCATCGGCAGCATCTCGACCTCGACCTGGCGCTTGACCATGGAATACATCGGCTGGATCACGTCGATCCGCGCCCAGCCGTTCTTCTCCGCGATGCCGAGCGCCTTGGCGATCTGCCAGGCGGCCCAATTGCTGGCCCCCAGGTAGACGACCTTGCCCTGCTGCACCAGGCTTTCCAGCGCGCGCAGCGTCTCTTCCAGCGGTACCACCGAGTCCCAGCGATGCATGAACAGTACGTCGAGGCGGTCGGTGCCGAGACGCTTCAGGCTGGCCTCGACGGCGCGCTGGATGTGGCGGCGGTTGCCGCCGCCGGAATTGACGTCGTCGGTCATGCGGTTGAAGCACTTCGACGTGATCACCAACTCGTCGCGGTGGCCGGCCATCAGCTTGCCGAGAATGGTTTCGGCCTTGCCCTTGGAGTAGGCATCGGCGCAGTCGAAGAAGTTGATGCCGGCGTCGCGGCTCGCCTTGTACATCTTGGCCGACTCTTTCTGGTCGGCATCGCCGCCGAAAGACATGGTGCCATAGCAGAGTTCCGACACCTGGACACCGGTATTGCCGAGCTGCTTCAGTTTCATGGATCGCGTTCCTTTTTTATCCGACCGAATGGCCGAGTTTCTTCCGGCCTAGGCGCCGAGCTCCTTGCGCAGCAGCGCCGCGCCGGCACCGAGCGCGTTGAGTTTGCCTTCCGCCACGTGGCGCGGCAACGGTGCCATGCCGCAGTTGGTGCAGGCGACGATGCGTTCCGGATCGACGAACTCCATGGCGGCGCGGAGCGTCGCGGCCACCTTCTCGGGCGTCTCGATTTCCTCGGTGGCGACGTTGATGGCGCCGACCAGCACTTCCTTGTCGGGCAACAGGCCGAGCACCGAGAGCGGCACCTTGGCGTCGGCGCATTCCAGCGATACCTGGTCGATGCGGCTTTCGTTCAACGCCGGAAAGAACTCCTCGTATTGGCGCCACTCGTCACCCAGCGTTTCCTTCCAATCGAGGTTCTGCTTGATGCCGTAGCCGTAGCAGATGTGCACGGCAGTCTTGCACTTGAGCCCATCGATGGCGGTATGCAGCGCATCGACACCCCAGACCGGCACTTGGTCCATGAAGGCATTGAAGGCCGGTTCGTCGAACTGGATGACGTCGACGCCCAAGGCTTCCAGTTCCTTGGCCTCTTCGTTCAGCAATTTGGCGAAGGCCATCCCCATCTTCGGGCGCGAGCCGTAATGCGCGTCGGCGATGGTGTCGCAGATGGTCATCGGGCCGGGCAGCGTGAACTTGAGCTGGCCCTTGGCGTGTGGGCGGCAATATTTGACGCCGTCGGCATGCACCGATTTCTTGCGTTTGACCTCGGAGGTGACCGTCGGCACCTGGGCGTCGTAGCGGTTGTCGCGGATGCCCATGGTGGTCATGCGGTTCCAGTCGATGCCTTCGATCTCTTCGAGGAAACCGTGCACGAAATGCTTCCGGAACTGTTCGCCATCGCTGACGATGTCGATGCCGGCATCCTCCTGGATCTTGATCCAGGCGAGCGCGGCGTCGCGCTGACCCTCGGCCAGGTCCTTGCCGTCGAGGCGCCAGGGCGCCCAAAGCTTTTCGGGTTCGGCCAGCCATGCCGGTTTCGGCAGGCTGCCGGCAACTGTCGTCGGAATCATGTCGTCCTCCCCGTGGTACGGTTTTGGTGGATTTTATCCGGTTTTATTGCCGCCCGCCTATTCCGGGCAGGAACAGGTGTCTGTCCTCAATTGGTGCGCGCCAGGAACGCGCGCAAGTCGTCCGACCATTTGTCGGCATCGATCATCGGTCCGGCATGGCCGTAGTCGGTGACCAGCTCGAGGAACCTGGCGTCGACACCGTGGCCCTTCAAGATCGCCTCGATTTCGTGGCCTTCGGCCACCGCCACCACGCTGTCCGTGTCGGCCAGCACGCAGAGCAGCGGCGCCTTCATGGCTCCGGCGTCGGGCACCGCGGAGGAGCCGATGCGGGCTTCCGGGAGCTTGATCAGGGAATTGGCATCGAAATGATCGCCCAGGTCTCAGCCATGGCGGCGATGGTCTCGTCGCGCGCGGCCGCACCCTTGGTGTCCTCCAGGTGCTTGCCGATGCCGTAGTTGGCCAGCGTCTCCTTGCGGATGGTGACCATCAGGTCGCGGACGCCGCTCATCCGTTCCTTGCCGTAGTAGCGCCCGCCGTTCCAGCCCGGGCAGGTGGTCTCGAAACGCTTGCGCAGCGCCGCCACCGTGGCGGCGGTGTTGGCACGCTCCATGACGCCGGCAATCGGCACCAGGG
>JAYOXJ010000094.1:0-11316 GCA_038152725.1 Rhodospirillaceae bacterium | reverse complement strand
GGCGCTCGCCGATCTGCCGGCGCGGGCGGCAGCGCTCGGCATTCCCATGCTGGCACCCTTCGGCATGAGCGAGGTGTTCGCCATCTTCGCCGTTCGCCGTCATGCCGACACCGCAGAGGTGCGCCATCGCGCCGGCGGCCGCATGGTCAACGCGGCGGCCCGGGCGCGCGTCCGCGACCCGGACAGCGGCGAGATATTACCGCATGGTGCCGTTGGCGAGCTTGAGGTCAAAGGGCCGCACATGTTCCGCCAATACTTCGGCGACGCGAGCGCCACCGAGGCCGCCTTTACCGAGGACGGCTATCTCCGCACCGGCGATCTCGGCAGCACCGAGAGCGACGACACCTTCACCTATCTCCAGCGTGCCGGCGACACGCTCCGTCTATCCGGGTTCCTGGTATCGCCGGCCGAGATCGAGGCCGTCGTCATGGCCGAGCCCGGCATCGACGCCGCCCAGGTGGTCGCCGTCGGTACGCCCGACGGCAACCGGCCGGTCGCTTTCGTCATCGCCGCCGGGGGTGCTGCCATCGACGAGGCCGCCGTAATCGCCGCCGTCGGCCGCGTGTTGCCGAAGTTCAAGACCCCCGTTCGGGTCATTCGGGTCGATGCGTTTCCGCTAACGCACGGCGCCAACGGCACCAAGATCCAGCGCGCCAAGCTGCGCGCCATGGCGCAGGCGGCGCTCGAAGCCGGAAAGGTATGATGTTTCCGGGCATTTGGGTTTGACTTTGGCGGCCTGCGGGTGTTGTTTCCGGCCATCGAGCGAATCGACACCGATCGTCCTGCGACGCATTTCCGCCGGCGACCCGACCATCCAGCTTGCCGCGCCAGGGTGCCCGGCCGATAGTCTGTGATCCGCATCTCGGCGCGGATGGTGCCATTCGATAAGAACAACAACCGCCTGTGTGCAAAGGCACGAAGATGACCGCACCGAGGGCTTTTGTCGCCAGCCGTGTGCTGACGGCATTGCTGTCCCGTCAGAATCCGCTTCTGGCTTTCCTGCAGTGGTGGCCCCTGGTCACGCGCGGCACCCTGAAGATCGATCTCACGGCGGGCATCACCGGCGCGTTGGTGGTTTTGCCGCAAGGTGTCGCCTTCGCGACGCTGGCCGGCATGCCGCCGGAATACGGCCTCTACGCCGGCATGGTGCCGACCATCGTCGCGGCGTTGTTCGGCTCGTCTTGGCAACTCGTCTCCGGTCCGACGACGGCGGCTTCGCTGATCGTGTTCGCCTCGATGACAGCATTCGCCGAGCCGGGTTCGCCGGAATTCGTATCGCTCGTGCTCACCCTTACGTTCATGGTCGGCGCCATCGAGCTGGTGATGGGCGTGATGCGGCTCGGTGCGCTGGTCAATTACATCTCGCAGACCGTCGCCATCGCCTTCATTTCCGGGGCTTCGATCCTGATCGCCGTCACCCAACTCGACAACCTGATCGGCGTGCACGTGCCACGCGGACGGCATTTCTACGATACGCTCGCCTCCGTCTATCATGCTCTGCCGGCATTCTCTCCGGCCGCGGCCACGGTCGGCGTCTCCGCGATCCTACTCGGCGTGTTTTCGAAACGGTTCTTTCCCCGGTTCCCGTCGATGGTGACGTCACTGATCGGTAGCTGTGTGCTGGCGACCGTGTTGAACGAGTACTTCGACGCCGAGATCGAAACCATCAGCGCCATCCCGGCCAGTTTGCCGCCATTCACGGTGCCGGATTTGTCGCTCGACGTGGTCCGACGTCTCGCCGCGACCGCGTTGGCGGTGACGATTTTTGCGCTGCCGGCGACCATGTCGACGGCACGCTCGATTGGGGTCAAGACCGGTCAGCAGGTCGACGGCAACCAGGAATTCATCGGCCAGGGTCTGTCCAACCTGATCGGGTGCTTTTTCGGCGGTTTCGTCTCGACCGGCTCCTTCAACCGTTCCGGGCTCAATTTCGATTCCGGTGCCAAGACGCCAATCGCGGCGATTTCGGCCGGCGTCTTCCTGATCGGCGTGGTCATCGTCGTCGCTCCCTTGGCGGTCTACCTGCCGAAGGCCGGCATGGCGGGCATCCTGATGATCGTGGCGTGGAACCTGATCGACGTCGAACACATCATGCTCGCCATCCGTTCCGGCCGGTCGGAGGCTGCGGCGCTGATCGTCACGCTGCTGGCGGTGCTGTTTATCGATCTGGAACTGGCGGTGTTTGCCGGTGTGACACTGTCTTTGATGTTCTACCTCAACCGTGCCTCGCACCCCAGCGTCAGCGCCATGGCGCCGGTCAACGTCGAGGGCAGGCGCCGTTTTCGTGCCCTTGCCGACCAGCCGGAATGTCCGCAACTCAGGGTCGTCCGCATCGAGGGTGCGCTTTATTTCGGCGCGGTCGAGAACGTACTGCATGACCTCCACCGCTTGGAGAAGCGCTCGCCCGGCCAGCGTCACCTGCTGATCCTGGCCGACAGCGTCGAGTTCGTCGATATCACCGGCGCAGCAGCCCTTGCCCAGGAGGCCGAGGTCCTGCGCAAGGCCGGCGGCGCGCTCTATCTGGTCGGCCTACAGGACACCGTGCGCGACCAATTCAGGAAGACCGGCTTCCTCGACGTCATCGGGGAGAGCAACATGTTCCACTCCAAGACCGCCGCTTTCGCCGCTATTTTCGTGCGCCTGGATGCCGAGCGCTGTGCCAGGTGCTCGGCGCGGGTGTTTTGGGAATGCCGCGCCGTCAGCGACACCATTCCGGCACAGGCGCCATCGACGTACCGTGCGCCGGCCCCGGCACCGGTCGTCGCCGGCCCTGTTGCGGATGCACAGCCGCGCGCGGCCGGTGCCAGGCACCGCAAGATACCGAAAAAGGTCTTGGCGTTGGTCGATCTCGGCCATCATCCGCGTGAAACCGTCGAGATGGCGGCGAAATTCGCCACCGAGCACGGTTCCGAACTGGCCGTCGGCGGCATCGTCGGCTGGGATGTCTCCAAGCGCGGCGGCTTGGCGCTCAACCTGGTCTCCGAGTCTCTGGTATCTAGCCTGCGGTTGCCGGCCCACGCGCGCTTGCAGGGGCTTGCCCGCGCCGCCGGCTTCGGCGACGCGCCGACCCTGATTGCCAACAAGCAAGACCCATGGGAAGCGACGCTGGAGATGGTTACCGACTGGCACCCGGATGTGATCTTCGTTTGTGAGCGCGGCGCCTTCGACCCGAGCGTGAAGCGCCATATTTCCTACCGGACGCCGTCCGGCATCTCCGAGGCGGAGGTCCGCCGCTACCGCCCCGGTCGCAAGCAAAGGGGGAGTAACGGGCGATGAGTGCAGACGGTGCGCGAAAATGGAACGATTCGTCCCGATTTGCGTTTGACTTTGCTGTTGCAGCGGTGTCTTTAGCGCGGCGAATTGGCGCAGTTTCCGGCGGTTTCCGCCATATCCCGACAACGATGCCGCGCCTCTTAGACAATTTCCGCGAGGCATAGGGCACGGGCATGGTCACACCGAAGGTATTTGCGGGTAACGAGGCCGAACCGGAAAACCGGGATCGCCGCAATCCGTTTCTTGCCTTCACCCAGTGGCTGCCGATGGTCAATCGCCGGACCCTGGGCGCCGACCTGGGTGCCGGCTTGACCGGCGCGCTGGTGGTTTTGCCGCAGGGTGTCGCCTTCGCCACGCTCGCCGGCATGCCGCCCGAATACGGCCTCTATGCCGGCATGGTCCCGGCGGTCATCGCCGCCCTGTTCGGCTCTTCATGGCACCTCGTCTCCGGACCGACGACGGCGGCTTCAATTCTGATTTTCACCTCGATCAGTCACTTCGCCCCGCCGGGTACGCCTGAATACGTCGGTCTAGTGCTGACCTTGACGTTCATGGTCGGCATTCTCGAACTGACCATGGGCCTGATGCGCATGGGCGCGCTGGTCAATTACATCTCGCATACCGTTGCGATCGGCTTCACCGCCGGCGCCGCCATCCTGATCGCCGTCAGCCAGTTGGAGCATTTGCTCGGCGTCGACGTGCCGCGCGGGCGACACTTCTACGATACGCTTTCGTCGATTTGGTATGAGATCGGGAATTTCTCGCCCGCGGCGGTCGCCGTCGGCGTCTTCGGGCTGGCGTTGGGCATCCTGTCGAAGAAGTTTTTCCCGCGCATTCCGAATATGATCGTCGCCCTTGTCGGCACCTGCCTGCTGGCAACTTTGTTCAATTCTTATCTCGGCCTCCATGTCGAGACCATCAGCGCCATCCCGTCGGGCCTGCCACCGCTCTCGTCACCGCATTTCTCCGCCGACGTGATCCGCGATTTGGCGCCGACGGCGGTCGCGGTCACCATCTTCGCGTTGACCGAAGCGATGTCGATCTCGCGCGCGCTCGCCATCCGCAGCGGGCAGCATGTCGACGGAAACCAGGAATTCATCGGCCAGGGCCTCTCCAACCTGGTCGGCTGTTTCTTCTCGAGCTACGTCGCGACCGGTTCGTTCAACCGCTCGGGCCTCAACTACGATGCCGGCGCGCGGACCCCGCTGGCGGCGATTTCCGCCGGCATCATGCTGGTCGGCGTGGTCATGCTGGTGGCGCCGCTGGCGGTATATCTACCGAAGGCCGGCATGGCCGGCATCCTGTTCTTGGTGGCCTGGAACCTGATCGACATCAAGCATATGCGCCAGATCATAGCATCGTCGCGTTCCGAAGCGGCGGTGCTGGCGGTGACCTTCTTCTCGGTGCTGTTCCTAGATCTTGAACTGGCCATTTTCGCCGGCGTCATCCTGTCCTTGGTGTTCTATCTCAACCGGGCGTCGCATCCGAACGTCGCCGTGCTGGCGCCGCAGAACGTCGACAATCGCCGGCGCTTTACCGACGCGCCGAACCAGCCGGAATGTCCGCAGCTGAAGATCGTGCGCATCGAAGGTGCCATCTACTTCGGCGCCGTCGCCAGCGTGATCGAGGATCTGCACCGGCTCGAAAGCCGATTCCCCGATCAGCGCCACATGCTGGTGCTGGCGTCGAACATCCACTTCATCGACATCACCGGCGCCGAGGCCATCGCCAACGAGGCCAAGGTGTTGCGCGCCGCCGGCGGTGCGCTCTACCTCGTCGACATGAAGGAAAGCGTCGAGGCGCAGTTCCGCAACACCGGCCTGATCAAGATGATCGGCGAGGAGAACGTATTCCACTCCAAGACCGCCGCCTTCGCCGCCATTTACGGACGCCTCGACCGCTCTATATGCACGCGCTGCACCGAGCGCATCTTCTGGGAATGCCGGGTCGACGATTCGAATCCGGCACCGGAACCGGAGCCCTTACACCCGGCGATGCCGCCGCTGCGTGTCGCCCCGCCGACCCTGCCGGAGCCGGCGCCGGCGCCGGAAACGCCCGTGGCGGCCAAGCCGAAGGGCAATCCCAAACGCAAGCTCAACCGCATCCTGGTGCTGGTGGACATCAACCACAACCCGCGCGAGACGGTGGCGATGGGCGCGCGGCTGGCGCAACGCTACGAAGCCGACATCGCCCTGGGCAACATGGTCAGCTGGGATGTGTCGCGCCGTGGCGGCCTCGCCCTCAACCTGGTTTCGGAGTCGCTGGTCGCCAGCCTGCGTCCGCCGGCCCGCGCGCGCCTGCAAGGTCTTGCCGCCGAGGCCGGATACCCCGACTGCCAAACCTTGATCGCCACCAAGCAAGACCCGTGGGCAGCGACGCTGGAAATGGTCACCGACTGGCATCCCGACCTTCTGGTGGTCGCCGACCGTGGCGTGTTCGACCCGGGCTTCCGCCGTCAGGTCACTTACCGCACGCCGTCCGGCATCACCGAGGTGCGGCTCAGGCGTTACCGGCCGCTGCGCAATCACAAGGACGACTGATTAGGGCCGTAAGGCTTGGCGCGGCCCAGTTCGGCGGCCGAAGCGCGCGGCCCGATCTCTGACTTGGGGTTGCCGAACAGCGGTCCGTCGACTCCGCGGCACTCATAACGCGCCGCCTGCACCAGTGTCGCTTTATCCTTTGCGTTCTGAACGAACAGCGCGAGTTTGTGCATGGTGGTGCGCGACCACACCCTGGTCAGGCCGGCGTCGTCATGGTCGGGCTCGTCATAGTCGAAGACCACGCCATTGGCGTCGATTTCGGCAATGTCGGCGTAGTCGAATAGCGTGAGCGGCGGCTCGACCACGAACCGGTCGATGGTGAAGCGCAACGGCAGGATGACGTCATCGAGCATGTCGCGGCTGGCCCGCCCCGCCCGGGCAGGTCGAAGATGTGCAGGACCGCCGCCTTGGCGCAGACCGGCGGCAGGGCTTCAAGGCACCCCACCATGAATGTCGCCGATTCCTTGGTCGCCATGGCGTTGGCGTTGATCGGCATCATCAAGAACACCTCGCGCTCGGATTCGTGTGCCACCGCCAGGTCGGCGCCGGCCGCCTTGAGCACGGCGGCATTTCGCCGTGCGGTCGCCATGCTGTCGTCGTCGTATTCGATGATGCGTTTGGCGCCAACGACGCGTTCGCCGGCGCGGGTCAGCACCGGTTCGGCCCGGTACATGCGCACGACGTCTTTCACTGGATCGAGCACCGGGCGATAGAAGATTCGCAGTTCGGATTTTGTCGCCGTCGTCACCATCGCCATCACCAATTCGCGGTGGAATCCCATTCAGAAATGGGGGCCGGCCGGATTTCTTTCAATACTTCGTCGTTCAGCAGATTTTCTGGATGTCGAGTTCCAGGATGCCCTCGGCGCCGGCGGCCTTGAGGCGCGGCACCAGGGTGCGGACGGCATGGCTGTCGACCACCGTTTCGACCGCGGACCAGCCGCCATCGGAAAGCGGGTTGACGGTCGGCGCGTGCAGACTCGGCAGCAAGGCGACAACGGCGTCGAGATGTTCGGCCGCCACGTTCATCTTCAGCAGCACCTTGTTGCGCGCGGCCAGCGCTGCCTTGGTCAGCAACGCGATCTGCTCGATCTTGGCGCGCTTCCACGGGTCGGCCATGGCCTTCTTGTTGGCGAAGAAGACCGTGTGGGTCTCCAGCAAGTCGCAGACGATCCGGAGCCCGTGCGCGCGGATGGTCGAGCCGGTCTCGGTGATTTCGACAGCGGCGTCGGTCATGCCCTCGACCACCTTGGCCTCGGTCGCGCCCCATGAGAACTGCACGGTGGCATCGATGCCGCGCGCTTCGAGATAGCGCTTGGTGTAGCCGACCAGTTCGGTGGCGATGGTCTTGCCGGCAAGATCTTCGACTGTCTGGATCGGGCTCTTGGCGTCGACCACCAGCACCCAGCGCGCCTTCTGGTCGGAAGCCTTGGAATAAATCAGGTCGGAGACGATCTCGAGCTCCTTGTCGGTCTCGGTCTCCATCAGCCAGTCGATGCCGCAAAGCCCGGCATCGAGCGTGCCGCCCGCGACGTAGGGGCCCATCTCCTGCGAGCGCACCAGGGCGCAGTCGATTTCCGGGTCGTCGATGCTCGGGAAATAGTTGCGCGAACGCTGCGAGATGGTCCAGCCGGCCTGCTTGAACAGCTCAATGGTGGCGTCCTCCAGGCTGCCCTTGGGAATGCCCAGTCTCAGCTTGCCCTCGGCTTCCATCCGTCTGTCCTCCTCAAGTCCTTTTCCGGCGCCCCGCTGCGGGGCGGGCGCACATTAACCGTGACGCCCGCCCTTCGCAATCGGCGGTTTGCCTAGTTCGCCGGCTTCTTGTGGTCGTGTTTCATGGGGCCGTGGCCCATGCCGCCGGGAGCGGTCTTCTTAATCGGCATGTGAACCATCATTTCACCGCCTTTCTCGAATTTGAGGGTGAGCATCACCATGTCGCCCTCCTTTAGCGGCGCCTTGAGGCCGATGAACATGATGTGATAGCCGCCCGGCTGCAGGCTGACCTTGCCGTGCATCGGCACGTCGATGGCCGGAACCCGGCGCATTTTCATGACACCGCCCTCCATGCTGTGCTCGTGCAGTTCGATGCGTTCCGCGGCGGTGCCGCTGGCGCCGACGAGTTTGTCGGCGGCGCCGTGGTTCTGGACGGTCAGGTAGCCGCCGCCGACCTTGGCGCCCGGCGGCGTCGCGCGAGCCCAGGCGCCGGAGATCTCGAGATCGGCGGCAAAGGCGCCGGTGGCGGCCGTCATGGTGACGGCCAGGGTGAAGAGACCCGCGAGCAGCGGGCGCAGGATTTTCGACATGGATTTGTTCCTTCGATAGCGTTGATTCTGGCGCGGCGAGAGCCGCGTCCGGGAGTTCAGGCGAAGGAAGTTTTAGGCGGAGCGCGCGCCAGGAAGCTTTGCGTTGGCGTGATGTAACGGGCTTCATCGGGCCGCTCGTTTGCAAGGAAGATGCGTGTCCACACGGGGACGGCGAGGCCGGCGGCCACCGGTGCGGCGACGGCCGGGGCGGCGAACGCCGGGCAGAGCGGGCACGAATCGCCCGGCCGCATGCCGTGATGGCCCTGATCGAGCCCGCGCGTACCGTTGGCCGAGCATATGACCTGGAGTGCCTGTTCGAGGCTCAGTTCCGCGGGCTGTATAGGCGCGGATTTGGCTGCCGGCGCGAAGCCGTGCGCGGCCAGCGCCACGATCAACACGGCGACGATGGATCGGGCGAATGAACGGGTCGGTCGGATCAGATGCAATTCGGTACTCCGCCAGGACCGGGTTATCCTAGCCGCGGTCCGGGGAATGTCCAGGATACGTCGATTTCCTGGGATGACAGGATTTGCGCGGTCCGGTAAATTCCCTGCCATGGTTGATATATTACGAGATCCCGTCGACGACCGCGCCGTATGGAAGGCCGCCGACCACGCCGATCCGAACACCTGGATTCATGTCTTCACACCGGCGGAGATCGCCGAGCTGGAAACCGCCGCCGGCCAAGTCATCGCCGACGGCCGTTCGCCGACCGGCTTCGACAAGCAGGCATTCCAACTGCCGACGCTGGGCGCGGTGCTGGCCCATCAGCTCGATGAGCTGGCCGACGGACGCGGTTTCGTGTTCTTCCGCGGCCTCGATGTCGGGCGTTACGACCGGGTCACGCTGCAAGCCATCTATTGGGGCATCTGCGCGCACCTGGGCGAGGGCATCTCACAGAACGCGGCCGGCGAATTGCTGAGCGCGGTCACCGATTACGGTGACAAGTTCGAGGGCGATCCCTACCTGCACAACATCCGGCTCCACCGCACCACGGCGGAAATCCATCCGCACACCGACAGCTGCGACTATGTCGCGCTGCTCTGCGAGCGGCCGGCTAAGAAGGGCGGCGAAAGCGCGGTGGTCAGTGCGCTGGCCATGTACAACGAGATCCTCGCCACCCATCCGGAGTACCTGGCGCCGCTCTGCGAGGGTTTCCATCTCGACCTGATCGGCAAGGGCACCAAGGCGCAAGAACTCAGCTTCCACCGCATTCCGGTGTTCAGCTGGTTCGGCGGCAAGATGTCGGCGCGCTTCAATAAGCGCCAGATCGAACTCGGCGCCGAGAAGCACGACGGCGGGCTCGACCCGCTATCCCAGGCGGCGATCGATTACGTCCGCGAGATATCCATGCGCGACGAATTCCGCCTCGCCATGGAGTTTCGCCCCGGCGACATCCAGATTCTCAACAACCGCGTCACCTTCCACGCCCGCACCGCGGTCGCGGATTTCATCGAGCCGGAGAAGAAACGCCTCCTGTGGCGGATTTGGCTCAATGCCGGCCGGGCGCGTCCGATGGCGCCGGAGTTCGCCAACCAGCTCAATACCGGCGCGCGTGGCGGTGTCTCCCGCCGCGCCTGAGCCGCCGTATACGTCTCACCAGAGGAGGAATTGGGTATGCAAGTTCGCATGGACGGCCGCAAGGCCGTGATCACCGGTGCAAGCCTGGGTCTGGGCCGCGCCATGGCGATGCGCTTCGCCGAAGCCGGCGCCGAGGTCGCCATCGTGGCGCGCCGCGCCGATGTGCTGGAAGAAGCCAAGGCGGCGATCGCCGCAGCCACCGGCGGCAAGGTTCATGCCGTCGTCGGCGACGTCTCGACGGCGGAGGGTTGCCAGGCGGTGTTCGACGGCGCCGTCGCCGCCATGGGGCAGGTCGACGTGTTGGTCAACAACGCCGGTTCATCGGCGCGCATGCCGTTCGCCGAGATTACCGACGAGCTCTGGCAGTCCGACCTGGACCTCAAGCTGTTCGCCGCGATCCGGCTTTGCCGGCTTGCCGTTCCGCCGATGCGGAGCCGCAAGTGGGGCCGCGTCATCAACGTGCTCAACACCGGCGCCAAGGCGCCGCCGGCCCAGGGCGCGCCGACGGCGGTAACCCGCGCCGCCGGTATGGCGCTGACCAAGGTGATGGCGGCGGAAGCGGTCAAGGACAACGTCCTGGTCAACGCGCTGCTGGTCGGGCGCATCGAGAGCGATCAATGGGTGCGCCGCCACTCGGCCGAGAACAAGGGCCGCTCGCTCGACGACTACTACGCGGAAATGGGCAAGGGCCTGCCCATGGGCCGGCTCGGCACGTCGGAGGAATTCGCCAACGCGGCCTGCTTCCTGGCCTCCGAGCAGGGCAGCTACATCTCCGGCGTTGCGCTCAACGTCGACGGCGGGCTGTCGCCGGTGGTGTGACGCGACCGCCGGACGCCCGGAGGGGCGCCCGGCGATAGCGGGACTGAATTCCAAAGGCGCGAACGCGCCTTCGGCAAGCGCGACGCGCGCCGGGCCTAATGGCCCGAAAGCCAAGCGTTCCGGAGGAACGCGCCCGGCGCCTGAGGGACGCTAAAAGTTGTAGTCGCGTTCGCCGTGATAGGCGAGGTCCATGCCTTCGGTGATCTCGTCGTCGCTGGCGCGAAGCCGGGTCACTGCCGCGGTCAGCTTGAGCAGCACGAAGGACGCGATCCCGGACCACAGCACGGTGGCGACGATACCGATGGCCTGGACGCCGAGCTGCGAGCCGACAGTGGCGCCTTCGGCCAGCCCCGCACCGCCGAGCGACGGCAACACGAAGACGGCGGCGAGCAACGTGCCCAAAATGCCGCCGACGCCGTGCACGGCGAAGACGTCGAGCGAGTCGTCGAGATTGAGCGTGACCTTGATCAGGTTGACCGCCTTGTAGCAGACCAGCCCGCCGGCAAGGCCGATACAGAGCCCGCCGATGGGGCCGACGAAGCCCGATGCCGGCGTGATCGTGGCGAGGCCGGCGACCATGCCGGTGACGATACCGACCAGCGACGGCCGGCCGAAGTTCTTCCATTCGATGGCGACCCAGACCAGCGATGCGGTGGCGGCGGAAATATGGGTCACGGTCATCGCCATGCCCGCACCGCCGCCGGCGGTGAGCGCGCTGCCGGCGTTGAAGCCGTACCAGCCGACCCACAGCATTGCGGCACCGGTCATGGTCATGCCGGGGCTGTGCGGCGGTCGCAGATG
>JAYOXJ010000093.1:0-11399 GCA_038152725.1 Rhodospirillaceae bacterium | reverse complement strand
CAAGGCCTCGGTATCTCCGAGAGTTATTGCCCAATAGATTATGTCGCTCAGAGGCCAACACGAGCGCGGCCGCAATCGACCTGTTACAAACCCAAACCACGGATTTCCCTGCCCTGGTATCCGTCATAAATAATTGATTTTCAATGACTTGACCGGCGAAAACAACCCCGGCGGGCACCGAAAACCATTGTTGAGCGCATTCTGGGCAGCCCATGCCCATGCGTCATCCAAAATCTTAATGCAATTGCAAGGGGATGGTCATACGCGGGGGCACGCGCGGTTTCCCCATTCGTTGAAACGGTGTACCACTTGGCCATGCGTACATTCGTCCGTACCGTGTTGACCGTGCTGACGTTGCCCATTTACGGCGCGTGGCCGGCATTTGCCGAACCGGTGCCGATAACGTCGCCGGCAGCGGCGATGGCCGCCGTGGTGGCGGTGTTGCCCGAATGGCCCGACGGCTACCGACGTGCCGAGGGCGCGCTGGAGGAACCGGAGGGCTCCGCCGTCGCGGTGTTTCCGGGCGGCTATTTCGCGACCAACGCGCACGTGCTTGGCCGCGCCACCAAGGCTGACGTTCGGCTTGCCGATGGCCGCCTTGTGCCGGCGGAAATCGTCGGGCGTGACGGACGCACGGATATCGCCCTGATCCGGATCGAGGGCCAGTTCTCGGTTCCGGAAATCGCCGAGCCGCCCGCACCCGGTGGTCGTGTCTGCGCAATCGGCAACGCCTTCGGGCTCGGCATCAGCGTCACCTGCGGCGTGGTCTCGGCACTCAATCGCTCGAATGCCGGGTTCAATCCGGTCGAGGATTTCATCCAGACCGACGCGGCGGTCAATCCGGGCGCATCCGGCGGCGCCTTGGTCGACGAGAAAGGCAGGTTGGTCGGACTGCTGTCGGCGATCTTCACCAAGAAGGGCGACGCCAATATTGGCGTGAACTTCGCCGCCTCGACGCGGCTTTTGCTGCGCGTTGCCGAGGATATCAAGACCAACGGTCGCGTACGTGCGGCGCGCATCGGTTGGCGCTTGGCACCGCTCGAGGCCGCGGAGCGTCGCCGCGACAGCGGTGTTCGCATCGTCGGTGTGGCCGACGGCAGCATCGCGGCGCGGTCCGGTCTGCGTGCCGGCGACCTCCTGGTCAGGGCCGGCGACCGTCCGGTCCACCTGGTGTCGGATGCGCGCGTGGCGGCGTTCCTGGCGCGGCCCGGCAGTCAGCTTGCGCTCGAGGTGAAGCGCGACGGGCAGCCGGTACGGCTGGACCTCGAATTGACCGAGTAGGGGCCGGTGGCGTTTACCGGCTTGGATCATCGACGCTATACTGCGCGCGGGACGTTTCGAACAACGGCATGCTTTGCGGGAAATGAACCAACCGACGACCGAGTTCCGGCCGCTTACCAGTCTTAGCGTCGAGCCCGCCGGCCTCGACGGGATCGCTAACGCCGAACTGGACGCCATGGCCGCGGCCGGCGAGGCGGTTATGGAATGCCAACGTGCACTCGCCGCTGCCGGTTCCAACGTGATCGCGGAACTGCTCAAGGGCAGTCACGATTTCTTCGAGTGGGACCATTATCCGCCCGGCGACGTCTACGATTGGAACTCGCACGCCCAGTACTACTATCACGCCCATCCGCCCGAGGACCGCCGCGATCTCGTTGCCGAGGAGCACGGCCACTTCCACACGTTCCTGCGCAAACGCGGCATGCCGCCGGGCGTGGCGCCGGTACCGCGCGCAGATTTTCAGGCGCCCAATGATCCGGACGACCTGCTCACCCACTTCGTCGCCATTTCCATGGACCGTAGCGGCCTGCCGATCCGGCTGTTCACGACCAATCGCTGGGTCACCGGCGAGACGTGGTATGCGGCCGATGATGTCATCGCCATGCTGTCCCGCTTCAGCATCGGCGAGAGAAACCGGGCCGGCGAGGTCAATGTCTGGATCACCGCCATGCTGTGCCTGTTCCGGCCCGACGTCGCGCGGCTGCTCCAGCGCCGTGACGAAACCATCGCCGCCCGCATGGTCGAACGTCCCGGCCTCGACGTTTACGAGGACCGCTCGCTGGAAGTCCTCTCGTATATGGATATTTCCGTCGCCGCCAGGATTGCGGCCATCTCCCAAGCGCGGGCCGCCGCCGGTTAGCCTGTAGACGTGCGCTCACGCGGTTGGTCGAGGACGTCGCGGATCGCTTGCGCCAGTCTCAAGTCTGTAAAGGGCTTCGAAATCAGCGGATAGTGCTGGCCCTCGGCGAACGAATCGCGCGGATAGCCGGACATCAGCAGTACCGGCAGGTCCGATTTGCGAGACCGAAGTCGGTCGCCGAGTTGATGGCCGTTGATACCGCCCGGCATGATCACGTCGGTTAGAACGAGATCGATACCGGGCGTCGCCTCGAAGACGTTGATCGCGGTGCGGCCATCTGGTGCGGTCAAGACCATGTAGCCCAGTTCCTCGAGTAGCAGAGCCGTGGTCATCAACAGGCTGGGCTCGTCCTCGACCAAAAGGATGGTCTCTGTACCCCTCGGTGCCTTGGCCGATGTCTCTTTCGCAGGTTGCGGCAGGCCGGCCTCGTCGACGCAAGGCAGGTACAGACGGAACCGGGTGCCGTGGCCCAACTCGCTGTATAGGGTGATGTGGCCGCCCGACTGCTTGACGAAGCCGTAGACCGTGCTGAGGCCGAGGCCGGTGCCCTTGCCGACCTCTTTGGTGGTGAAGAAAGGTTCGAACACGTGCTCGGCGGTTTCCGGTGTCATGCCGACGCCGGTGTCGGTAACGGAGATGCAGACGTGCGGACCGGGTTGGGAAACGGCGTTGATCTGCGCGTATGCCGGTCCGAGGTCTTCATTCGAGGTTTCGATAATCAGTTTGCCGCCGTCGGGCATGGCATCACGGGCATTGATGGCGAGATTGAGAATGGCGGACCCGAGCTGCACCGGATCGGCCTTCACTTGGTCTAGGGCGGCGGCGAGCCGGGTGGTGATCGTGACCGAGCCGGGGATGGTTCGCCGCAGCATTTGATCCATGCGCTCGATCAATGCGTTGGCATCGATGACCTGCGGCTGCAGGTCCTGGCGGCGGGAGAAGGCCAGCAACTGGCGCGTCAGCTGGCCGCCTTTCTGCGCCGCTTCGATCGCGGAACCGGTAAAGATCTGAAGTTTCTCGTCGGCATTGATGCGCCGCTGCAGGAGTTGCAGGTTGCCCAGGATGACGCCGAGTATGTTGTTGAAGTCGTGGGCGATGCCGCCGGTAAGGTTGCCGATCGCCTCCATCTTTTGCGCCTGGATGAACTGCGCCTCGACTTGTTTCAGTTGGGAGAGATCGACGACCTGGTTGACGAAATAGGCTGGCTGGTCGTGTGCGTCGCGTACCAGTCCAGTGCTGAGCATGACCTGCGCGGTTGAGCCGTCGCTTCGGACGAACCGCTTCTCGATCTGGTAGGAGGTACGCCGTCCATCCATCAGTTCCGATACGAGATGGACATCCGCGTCGACATCGTCCGGATGGGTGACGGCGCTGAAGTTCGTCGAAAGCAGTTCCTCGCGGGTCATGCCGAGCAGTTGGCAAAACTTGTCGTTGGCGTCGATCCATTTGCCGTCCAGTCCGACCAGGGCGATGCCGTGGGCAGCAGAATCGAAGGCGCGTCGGAAGCGCCGCTCGCTTTCGACCAGCGCCGCTTCGATGCGTTTTTCCTGGGTAACATCGATCAGTACGACCAAAGACTTTGCGACGCGGCCATCATCATCGAAGACGGCGTCGGCGGACAGAAGTACATCGACGATGCCGCCATCGCGCTTGACCATCTGATAGGCGATGTTGCGGCATTTGCCGGTCTTGAGGAAGGTCGGAAGTTCCGTCGTGGTCGCGCGATGGTGCGATTCGGAAGTAAGAAAATCCGTGATCCGGCGCCCGATCACTTCGTTGCGGGCGTAGCCCAGGGAATGCAGCCAGAATTCGTTGACCGCGATGACGATGCCGGCGTGGTCGATGGAATGCATCATCACCGGCGCGCCTTCGCGGATGTTGAGTTTCTCGATCATTTCGTCGAAGGCATCGACCAGCGTTTTCAATTCGTCCAAGTCGGTTGACGGCAGCGGCACGTTCAACTGGCCGCGGCCAATGTTGCGCGCCGCCACCGCCAATTGGTTGAGCGGGTCGAGCATGCGCCGGAGATAGAACGATACCAATAGACCGATCAAGACCGTGACGACGATGATCGCGCCGGCGAGCGCCAGGAATTTTTCGCTCACTAACGCCGCCAGGAACGCGCCCTTGGTAATGTAGACGAGGTGGAAATGTCTAGCGCGATTGGCCAGGTCGAAATGGATCGCGCTCGTGGCGACGACGGTGTCGTCCTTCGGGTGGATCATACGCGCGGCGAACACACCGAACGTACCCGGCACCCCGTTCTTTCCGACCAATTCGATCTCCGGGAATTCATCCTGCCAGCGATGCCGGCGGCCGAGGTCGAAGCCGAAGGTCTTGGTGGCGTTGGGATGAACTAGAAAATCGCCGTCGTCGTTCACCAGGTATGTGCGGACACGCGAAGATCGGCTCGCCGAAATGGTTTCCAGCGCGATCGACATGTCCATATTGGCGACGAAAATGCCGAACACCTTACCGTCGGGGCCGAATACGGGTGCGGCCGCGCGGAGCGTCGGGCGATGCGGAACCTCGATCCTGCCGTACTCGCGGTTGAGATTAATGGGTGAAAGGTAGACCTGGCCCCGCTTCATCTTGATGGCTTCGCGGAAATAATCGCGGTCGCCCTTTAGTTGCAGGTTCTGTTCCGGGACGGTGACGGCACGGCCATCGATGCGATCGCCGCGGACGAGTTCGCGGCCCATGTCGGCGACGCCGATCAAGCGCAGCTGGAAATAGTACGATCGGGTCGCGATGAAGGCCGAAAAAACCTGCTCAAGGCGTAACTTCCAGAATTCGAGGCCGCTGTTGCCAAGGGAATCGAATCCGCTGATGTTGCGGCTGGCGTTGATAATGCCCTCGACCGGCGGCATCTCGCTGAGCGCCATCACGTTCTGGCGTATGCCCTCGATTTCGCGGAAGAACAGCTGGTTGGCGAACTGGGTCCGGTTGATCTCGCGCGTCACCAATTAGTCGCGGTACTCGCGCCCGTAGATATAGATTCCGATACCAAGCACGGTCGAAGAGAACGCGCTGATCGCGACCACGAAGATCACGAAAATTCGCGTCTTCAGGTCGAGGCGGAACCAGCGATCGGCCATGAAAGCCTTTCCTCCATTGCCCGCCCTCTGCTGTTCCGGGCTTTGGTGCTAGGGACAGCCTGCCGTTATGAGGCGGCTGCGTAGATCTTTCCGAGACAGGCCTCCAATTCGGCGATGTCGAACGGTTTGCTGAGCGTGCCGATGACCACCGCGCCCATGTCGGTGCCGATGGTCTCCACGGCCTCCGCGTATTTCTTGTCGTAACCGGAAATCACCACGATCGGTGCGGTGCATTTGCGCTTGGCCAGCCACTGGATCAGCTCGACGCCGTCGATGTCGGGCATCACGATATCCATGACGATTCCGGCCGGCCGGCAATCGTCCAGCATCGCCATCAACTCCTTGGCGCTGCCGGCAAGGCGCGGGGCGAAACCGAGCACTTCAGCGACCTCGCCGATGTACTTGGCCATGCCCGCGTCGTCGTCGACGACGAGCAGCGTCGGGGTGGCGTTTGGTTCCTGGGTTTCTGGGACGGGGCGGGTGGTCAATTCCGGCCTCCAAGTATCACTTTGTACTTAGTTGTGGCCGCATTCCCACACGAAAGAAGTATACCGGATGATTCGATTTTTTCCAGAGAAAACACTTGGTTTCTCGAATCTAGGTAATCATTTGGACCCAATAAGCCTCTGTTTTTAAATCATTATAATTTCAAATAAAAACCTTTTAAAATAGTCGGGTAAAATTACTCGGCTTCCCCGGCAATGACCGCACCGTCGGTGATCAGACCCTCGACCTCGTCCGTCCCGTAGCCGAACTCCGCCAGCACTTCGCGCGTGTGCTGGCCGTAGACCGGCGCCGGTCCGCCGACGCCGCCCGGTGTTTGCGTGAACTTGACCGGCAGGCCGATGGTCTTGACCGGGCCGGCGCGCGGATGCGCGACCTCGACCACCATCTCGCGCGCCAACGTGTGCGGGTCGGCCTGCATTTCCAGGACGTCGAACACGGGCCCCGCCGGAATCTTGGCGGTTTCCAGTTCGGCCAGCCATTGGTCGCGCGGCTTCTTGGCGAACTCGGCCGAGAGGATTTCCATCAGCGCATCCAGGTTCGCCATGCGCCCTGCGTTGTCGGTAAAGCGCGCATCGTCGACCAGTTCGGGCCGGCCCAGGAGCTCGCAGAGGCGCTGCCAATTGCGGGTGTTGGCGCCTGAAAACGTGATCCAGCCGTCGGCGGTCTCGACCGCCTGATAGGGCGCGTTCAAGGGGTGCGCCGAGCCCATCGGGCCGGGAGCTTCTCCGGTCGCCAATGCGATCGCCGATTGCCAATAGGTGTGGGTGATGCCGGCCTCGTAAAGCGAGGTGTCGACCATCTGGCCCTGGCCGGTCTTCAAGCGGTGGACGTAGGCGGCCAAGACGCCCATGGCGGCCAGGATGCCGGCGGTGATGTCGCAGATCGGCCCGCCGACCTTGACCGGCGGGCGACCCGGCCCCTCGCCGGTGATGCTCATCAGACCGCTCATGCCCTGCGCGATCAGGTCGTAGCCGCCGCGCGACGCGTAAGGTCCGGTGCGCCCGAAACCGGAGATGGCGCAATAGACCAGCGCCGGGTTGATGTCCTTCAGTTCGTCGTAGCCGAGGCCGAGCTTGGACATGGTGTCGGCGCGGTAGTTCTCGGTGACCACGTCCGCGCTGGTCAGCATACGTTTCAGCACCTCGCGGCCGCGCGCGTGCTTCAAATCGACGGCGATGCCGCGCTTGCCGGCGTTCATCATCATGAAGGCGGCCGGCTCCCCGTTGATCTCGGGCGGCAGCATGCGCCGGGTATCGTCGCCGTCCGGCACGCGCTCCAGTTTGATCACGTCGGCGCCCATGTCGGCCAGCATCCGCCCGCAGGTCGGCCCGGCCATGACGTGGCACATCTCGATCACCTTGACGCCGGCGAGCGGCCCCATCTTCGCTGTCATCTTCAGTCCTCTCTGTGTCCGGTCAGCGGCCCTTGAACTTGGGCGGTTCCTTGGCCAGGAACGCCTTGTAGCCGATCTGGAAATCCTCGGTGTCGTAGCAGGCGAAACCCTCGTCGTGTTCGGCGCCCGTGATCGGCGCCGGATCGGCCAAACGCGCGAGAAACTTCTTGTGCCAGCGGTGCACCAAAGGCGCGCCGGCGGCAATGCGTGCCGCTGTTGCCATCGCCTCGGCCTCGACGTCCTTGTCCGCGACGACGCGGCTGACGACGCCGATGCGAAGCGCCTCGGCGGCATCCATGATGCGGCCTTCGAGCAGAATCTCGAGTGCGCGCCCGGGGCCGACCAGGGACGCCAAACATGAAATTTCCGGGTAGGCCATGACCAGGCCGAGCCTGGCGATCGGAGCGCCGAAGCGTGAGCTCTCGCCCGAGATGCGGACATTGCAGAGCCCGGCGATTTCGAGCCCGCCACCGACGCAAATGCCGTGGATCATCGCCACCGTCGGATGGCGCATGTTGGCCAGTGCCTGGATGGTGCCGTGCATGAGCTTGCCGTAGGCCTTGGCCTGGGCGGCGTTCGAACGCTCGGTCTCGAATTCGGAGATGTCGTTGCCGGGGCCGAAGGCCTTTTCGCCGGCACCGCGGACGACGACGCAGCGCACACCGTCGTCGGCGTCGAGTTCGCGGAACACCTCGCCCATGCGCCCCCACATCGGCTTGGTGAAGGCGTTCAGCTTGTGTGGCCGGTTGAGGACGACAGTGACGATGCCGCCGTCGCCGCGCTCGACAAGAACGGTGCTTTCGACGTTCTCAGGGGTGCTCACGACGCGTCCCCGGCGAGGTAGCTCATCGCCTGCTGCACGCCGCCCTTCTGGTGCGGCACGCCGGCGAGGCCGAGACCCATCTCGACGCCAGCGAGCGTGCCGACCAGGGTGAGGTCGTTGAGATCGCCCAGGTGCCCGATGCGGAATATCTTGCCTTTGACCTTGCCGAGCCCGGTGCCGAGCGACATGTCGAAGTGCTCGAGGATGACCTTGCGCACGTGATCGGCATCGTGTCCGTCCGGCACCATGACGGCGGTGAGGACGGATGAGTATTCGTCCGGATTGTTGCAGAGGATTTCGAGGCCCCAGGCCTGCACGGCGCGACGGGTCGCCTCGGCGAAACGGTCGTGGCGGGCGAAAACGTTGTCCAACCCCTCCTCGAACAGCATGGCGAGCGCTTCCTTGAGGCCGTAGAGCAGGTTGGTCGCCGGGGTGTAGGGGAAGTAGCCGGTCTTGTTGTTGGCGATCATCGACGGCCAGTCCCAATAGGAGCGCGGCAGCTTGGCGTTCTTGTTGGCGGCCAGTGCCTTTTCGCTGACCGCGTTGAAGCTCAGGCCAGGCGGCAGCATCAGGCCCTTTTGCGAGCCCGAGACGGTGATGTCGACGCCCCATTCGTCGTGGCGGTAGTCGATGGAGGCGAGAGACGAGATGGTATCGACCATCAGGAGTGCCGGGTGCTTGGCCGAGTCCAAGGCCTTCCTAACCTTTTCGACGTTGGTGACGGCACCCGTCGAGGTCTCGTTATGGACGACGCAGACGGCCTTGATCTCGTGCGCCTTGTCGGCCTTGAGGCGTTCCTCGATGGCGTCGGCGTCGGCGCCGCCACGCCAATCGCCCGAGATGAACTCCGGCACCACGCCGATGCGCGTCGCCAGTTCGTTCCACAACGTCGCGAACTGGCCGGTCTCGTACATGACGACGCGGTCGCCCGGCGACAGCGAATTGACCAGCGCCGCCTCCCACGCGCCGGTACCCGACGCCGGATAGATGATCACCGGTTGTTGGGTCTTGAACACGCGCTTGATGCCGTCGAGGCAGGCATGGCCGAGCTCGGCGAACTCCGGTCCGCGGTGGTCCATGGTCGGGTTGTCGATGGCGCGGAGAATACGGTCGGGAACGTTGCTCGGGCCGGGAATCTGCAGAAAGTGTCTGCCGCTGCGATGGGCCATGACGGCGCCTCCTTGCGGTTATGGGCTTCAAAAATGGCGTTGGCGATTATGCATTCATTTTTATACGCCGCAATCGAAAAATATGATTTTAAAATTTTCCATTATCTTTCAATTTATTAAATCGAATTATGGGCTAATTTTCATCTAGCGAAGCAGCTTATCCATTGCATTTTGAATTCAAAATGTTACGATCCGATCGAAACTACCAATACCGCCTGCCAGGAGCCTCGCATGGACCGACCCGAGCCGCAATCCGTGACCAAGACCCGGCCGCCACTGACCGGGTCCGGCCGCATCGGTGACCCGCGTCTGGCCGGGCGGCTCAAGCGCGAGATCGAGGGCGAGGTGATGTTCGACGCCTTCACCCGTGGCCGATATTCGACCGATGCGTCGCACTACCAGGTCGAGCCGATCGGCGTCTGCGTGCCGAAGCATGCCGCCGACGTCGAGCGCATCGTCGCCATCGCCACTGAGGAGAGCCTGGCGCTGCTGCCGCGCGGCGGCGGCACCTCGCAATGCGGCCAGACCATCGGCGAGGCCCTGGTGGTGGACTGCTCCAAGCATCTGAACGGCGTCCTCGACTTCGACAAGGAGGGGCGCCGCGTCGCGGTGCAGCCCGGCCTCGTGCTCGACCGGCTGAACGCGTATCTGAAACCGCACGGGCTCTGGTTTCCGGTCGATGTCTCGACGTCGAGTCGCGCGACGCTTGGCGGCATGGCCGGAAACAACTCCTGCGGCGCGCGCTCGATCGTCTACGGAACCATGCGCGACAACGTGCACGCCATCGACGCGGTGCTCGCCGACGGCTCGGCGATGACCTTCGGCGAGGTCTCCGACAACGCCTCGCTGGCGCACCTCACCGACCGCCAATCGGCGCTGGTGACGGGGCTGTTGGATTTGGGACGTGCCAGCGGCGATCTGGTACGGGAAGGCTTCCCCGATCTGATGCGCCGGGTCGGCGGCTACAACGTCGACGCGCTGCTGCCCGGCGGACCGCCGCGCGGCGATTGGGTCAAGGCGACCATGGGCAAGCCTCAAACGCATCCGAATCTGGCGCACCTACTGGTCGGCTCGGAGGGCACGCTCGCCTTCTCGACCCGGTTGGAACTCGACCTGAGCCCACTGCCCAAGCACAAGACGCTCGGCATCTGCCATTTCCCGACCTTCTATGCCGCCATGGACTCGGCCCAGCACATCGTCAAGCTCGGCCCCACCGCGGTCGAACTCGCCGACGCCACCATGATTGATCTAGCGCGCGATATCCCGATGTTCCGCGCCACCATCGAACGCTTCATCCAAGGCACGCCTGCGGCGGTGCTATTGGTCGAATTCGCCGGCGACGATCCGGAAGAGCAGATGGTCAAGCTCAAGCGGCTGGTCGAGTTGATGGCCGATCTCGGTTTTCCCGGCGGCGTCGTCGAGGCGACCGATCCGGGATTCCAGAAGGACGTCTGGGAGGTACGCAAGTCAGGCCTCAACATCATGATGTCGATGAAGGGTGACGGAAAGCCGATCTCATTCGTCGAGGACTGCGCGGTGCGGCTCGAGGACCTGGCCGAATACACTCGCCGCCTGACCGAGGTGTTCGAGAAGCATGGCACCACCGGCACCTGGTACGCCCATGCCTCGGTCGGCACGCTGCACGTGCGCCCGGTGGTCAACCTGAAGCAGGATCTGGGTGCGAAGCAGATGCGTGCCATCGCCGAGGAAGCCTTCGAGATGGTGCGCGAATACAAGGGCTCGCATTCCGGCGAGCACGGCGACGGCCTTGTGCGCTCCGAGTTCCATGAGGCGATGTTCGGCAAGCCCATGGTCGATGCCTTCCACGATATCAAGACCCGTTTCGACGCCGCCGGCATCATGAACCCGGGCAAGATCGTCGATCCACCCAAGATGGACGACCGATCGCTCTTCCGCTTCAAGCCCGGCTACAAGGCCGGCATCGGCGCCGAGGCGCTCGACCAGTAGGCGTGGGGCGGTTTCGCCGTCGCCGTCGAAATGTGCAACAACACCGGCGCCTGCCGCAAGTCCGATACCGGCGTCATGTGTCCGAGCTTCCGCGTCACTGGCGACGAGCGCGATCTCACCCGCGGCCGCGCCAACACCCTGCGCCTCGCCATCTCCGGCCAGCTCGGGCCGGACGCCTTCACCTCCGACGACATGCTGGCGACCATGAAGCTTTGTGTCGGCTGCAAGGGATGCAAGCGCGAATGCCCGACCGGTGTCGACATGGCGCGCATGAAGACCGAGTTCCTCTACCACTACCGCA